>JAZNWH010000037.1:0-6524 GCA_045593265.1 Clostridia bacterium
CGGTTGCACCAATTTTTTATTTTATGTTCTTCGCTAGGTCATCGTAGCATTCGAGTAGCATCCTGACACCTAATTTAAAGCCTATCTTGAAGACTTCGCATTCGTTAAGTTGTGTCAGTTCATCATAACAATCTCTGTATTTTTCGAATATCTCTTTATTTTTCTCATCTAACGACTTCATCAATGTTCCTTCGTGCCTCTTAATCAGGTCACTGATTTTAATCATTTCTATGTTACTCTCACCATGACTTTCGTTTGGATGTATGTTTCCATACCATAATTCTTCAAGTATTTTCATTATTTGCCCTCCCTACGCAAAGAGAGCGCCTCAAATTCCGGTATATCCGAAATCGAGTCGCCCTCTTCAATCATTTTCTTTGCTGTCAGCAGTGCGTGCTTGACATAAATCGTATTAAGTTGTTCTCGTATCATTTTGGCATCAGCCTTTTGCTCCACCAACCTGAATACTTCCATAAATACATCGCTCTCAATGTTGTACTTCTCGCCACACATAATTTCATCTAATGTGTACTTCGCCATCCGTGTCACCTCCTTCGGTAACACAAACAGTACCACAGAAAGAGACGGAAGTCAACGAAGGAATATATAATTTCCTGATTTCTTAAATTTAAAATAATAAACAAATTTCCTTTTTATACTTGAATATTATAGCGCACTGCGCTATAATATTCAAGTATAGGAGGTATTGATATGATTGCAATTGATAAAAAAACCTTGAACAATTATACTTTCATTGATCTTTTTGCAGGTTTGGGTGGTTTTAGAATCGCGCTGGAATCTTTAGGTGCAAAATGCGTATATTCTAACGAATGGGATGTTCCTGTTCAACAGGTCTACGCAGACAACTTTGGCGATACTCCCGAAGGTGACATTACTAAGGTAAATGAATTTTCTATTCCTGATCACGATATATTATGTGCAGGATTTCCTTGCCAAGCATTTTCTATAAGTGGAAAACAAAGGGGTTTTGAAGACAGCAGAGGAACACTCTTTTTTGATGTTGCACGAATTGTTAAGGCTAAAAAACCTAAAATTGTTTTTATGGAAAACGTAAAGAATTTTGCTTCACATGATAACGGAAGAACTTTAGAAGTCGTAAAAAATACTATGGAAGAGTTAGGATACACATTTAATCAACGTGTTTTAAACGCTGTTGACTATGGTGTTCCACAAAAAAGAGAAAGAATATATATGGTATGCTTTAGAAAAGATTTAAACATTTCTAATTTTACATATCCCAAGCCCTTTAAATTAACAAAGCATGTTGAAGATTTCTTACTCAATGACGAAAAACTAGTCGAACATTTATATGTTGATAGACCAGACACATATTACAATGATACAAAAGACGATAAACATAGCGATAAATCAATTAGACTTGGCATAGTTAATAAAGGTGGTCAAGGAGAACGCATATACAGTACAAAAGGTATTGCTATTACATTGTCTGCTTATGGCGGTGGTGTTTTTGCTAAAACAGGAGGTTATCTCATTAATGGCAGAGCCAGAAAATTACATCCAAGAGAGTGTGCAAGAATTATGGGATACCCGGATAGTTATAAAATTTGTAGTAGTGCCAACCAAGCATATCAACAGTTTGGCAATTCTGTAGTCATAGATGTTCTACAGTATATTGCTAAAGAAATAGGAAATTGTATACAGGAGTAACATATCTATGAATGAGCTTGATTTTCGCACTTGGCTTACTGAAAAAAATGTTGACAAAAAGGTTATAAGCGATATGATCTCGCGCCTTAAAAAAGTTGAGAAAGAAATAAATCACTGCGATCTCGATGCAGAGTATCGCAGTGATAAAGGTGAATACATATTATCTCTGTTTTTAAACAAAGGTGTTAACGATGGTATGAAAAAAATCTCGCCAATGCTCCCTATTGGAAAGTATCAATTAAATACATACAAATATGCCATTCGGAAATACTTTTGTTTTTTAATGGAAACTATTTCAGACGATTGATAAACTCTTCCTCTGAAATACCGTTTTTGTTGCTTTTAAGGTCTATAGAAAAGATGACATTCGCATTGTATGTATTAGACAGTTTTCTAATTTCATACTCTGACCCTCTTTTTGAAAACATATATTCATATCCACCGTAAACAAAGCGTTTGTTGTGTAATTCATAGTCTGATTTCACAAAGAGTTTTTCTCCATCATTTCGGAAATTTACTACACCACAATCCATACTTTTTATTACATTAGCAATTAAGGATATTCTGCTAGATCCTACATTTCCGGAACCGCTACGTTTGATTCTGTACTTTGCAGAGATGTTGAAATATTGAATAATATCTTCTATATGAATTATTCGATAATCGTTTGTTATAAAATATTCGGCTCCCTTTTCTTTATAAATTTGGGCAATCCAATTAGAGAAAATTTGGGGGCCATTTTTCATGTCTATATCTTTCCCAGCAGTACCAGCTTCTCTAAATTCATCAAAATATTCATTCATGTAGTCCATTATCATTATAGCATATTCATTGATTCTGTTTACATTTAAGTCACTATAAATAAAAGTACGACTACTAACATCTGGTAATAATACAAATTGTCCACATTGTGCAGGGCAGTGTTTGGCGTCAATATAAAACAATCTGCCGCTTCTGGTTTTAACCTTTATATCCGCTACTGTTGAGTCCGATCCGCCCTGGTGTTCAAAGTGTGCATAAGTTCCAAAAACGTCATTCAAATAATCTGTACAATCTAATTCAAAATCTTGCCATACTGCCATCTTGTTTTCCTCCATTTTTATAATAGTTCTTCTTCAAAAAGTTCTAAATCCGAGATTTCTTGCCTTGTTTTAACACGTACCCTAAATATCACCGTAGGATTTTTAGTTTTTCTGTTTAATTTCCTTATTTCGTATTCATTGTCTTCCTCGCGTGCACGGAATTGATATGTAAGAGTATCTACTACAAACAATTCATCGTCAACTAATCTGTTCGTGTGTGCTAAAAGACGATTTTTTTTGCCATCTCTAAATTGTTCAGTATCTGAAACATCATACTCCTCTTCTATGTAGGAAGAAATTGCTGACCAATTCTTCTTTGCAGGTTGCGAAGAACCACTTCCTTTATTTCGCATTGTTGCAAAAATATCAAAATAGTTCATAAATTCTTCAACCGGAAAAATTATAAAACCATTTTTGTATGTTATTATATATTTTACACCACGATTCTTATAATGGTCAATAATCCATTGAGAAAAATAATATTTATCTACATCAATATCTTCTCCGGCTGTTCCTGCGTTAAAAAATATATCATAATTATCATTTATATACGAAAGTATGATTCTTGTAAACTCATTTTCAACTGATTTATTCTTAGGAGAGAAGTAGAAACATTTATTCTCTATATCTGGCAACACAACAAACTGTCCGGATTGTGCGGCAGCCATTTTCGCTTCAACATAGAATATCACTCTGTCGTTCACTACAACTGCAATGTCAGATACATTAGAATTAGAGCCACCCTCAAGAATAAAACTAGCCTTGTCCCCATAATTATCATTTAAATAATTCTCACATGCTTTTTCAAATTCTTGCCATGCCATTCTACCACCTCTTTACCTTTTTATATTCTTTAATATCTAAAATTGTATTTACGGGTTTCAAAAATCCAAATCCGTAGAAGCCAGTCTTTGTTCCTCGTGCTCGTAAGTTTGCATCTAAAATAAGATCGTCATCTTGATATGTATTGAGAATATCTTTTGTTGCCAATCCGCAAACAGCTACTACATTTTCTTCTTTTATACTTCGGATGCACATTATTTGAGGATAGTAATTATTTTTAAAAATTATAGGGAATTTACCATACTCAACTGTTTTTATGCCTACAGAATATCCAGGCACATCAGGGACATGGTAAGACTTAGAATCGCCTATTGACCAATCAATAACATTAATACCAAATAGTTTTTCAATAGCTGCCTCCCCCATGAATCCTGTTGTAAATCGTTTAAATTCGCTTTGATTATCTATTTTGTGATGTTCTTCAGTAGCTTTTCTCTCAACAATATCATTTACTAAATCATATATCTGTTCAACATATCCGGGGTCAATTTTGACTATCGTAAAACCCTTTGCATATGGATCTACATCATTTTTGTACGAATGTTTCATAGTTATCACTCCATTTTTCATTCAAGAAAACTGTTTACAATTTTATTTCCTAAATAATGAATAACATTAACTGTCATGGCATTACCTGCCTGCATCAAAAGGTGACGATCAGTAACTTCTGTTTTTACTTTGTCAGCATATTCTTTTGGGAACCCTTGTAATAGTAATGCTTCATAGCCGGTCAATTGATATATTCTCCCGCCCTTAACATATAAAACACCATCTCTTTGGGCACGTAAAGTAGGACATTTACCTTCATATATCCTAAGATCGTTCATTCTAGTATCAATTATTTTTCCTTCCAATTTTTTAATATCTTCTACTGTGTATTCTCCATTATTCGTAGGATTATTTAAATAGTGCTTTAATATTTCTATTCTCTCATCAGATGCAATGTTGTTATCTATTAAAAAATCATTCAAACATGGTTTTTCTACTATGTCAGGCCATGCGAATTTTTCGAAATTTAATTTAAAATCTTTCCGATAACCGACAAAGTAAACTCTTTGACGCATTTGCGGAACACCATATTCTAAGCTTGTTAGAACTTTATATGTAACATAATACCCTGAATTTTCAAGTTCTTCAATTATCACTTTAAGGGTCTTTCCTTTATCGTGTGTTACAAGACCCCTTACATTTTCTAAAAGAAAACATTTAGGCTGCATTTCCCTCATTATCCTCGACAATTGGAAGATAATCTGGCCACGATCATCAGAAAAACCATCTTTTCTTCCTATAACCGAGAAGGTTTGACAAGGGAAGCCTGCAATGAGCATATCAAAATCTGGCAATTTATCTCTTCCTAGTTTTTTTAAATTACCGTAATTAATATCATTATCTGTATTATGCATTAATTTATATGTTGTATCTGCAAGTCTACTTGTTTCTGACCTTCCAACACAACTTAAACCTGCTTTTTCAAGGCCTAACCTTCCTCCACCTATACCTGAACAAAAATCAAAAAATGTTTTAATTTCCACTGAACCTATTCCTCTCTATAGTGTAACGCAAATAATGATAAAAATCAAACAACCAATGACTCAAACTCGCTACGGCTAACATCAATACCACTGTTTTTTAGTCTGCTGGTCCTTTGTTCATATAATTTATCTGCCACATATAATCGATCTTTTGTAGTGCCATAGTGTAATAGTCGATGACATGTAGGACATAAACTTATTATATTAGCATAAACATCAAGACTGACATCAAACTCAGGCTGAAACTTCATTGGGATTAAATGATGTCCTTCCATATATGGTTTTCCAGTCGAATTAGATTTGAAAGTAATGTGTTCATAATCATTTTCACAGCAAAATTTTGCATTTTCAATGCTGTGGATCTTTAAAATTCGATTTCTTTGTATACTTGTAACTGAAGATGTAATAATTTTAGGGATAACAATATCTAGCTTGTCTAAATTTTTTTCGTAAAAGCCGTGATCTTCACACGCAAAACGATAAAAGTGATTAAACGCAACACTATACATTCTATTTCCCACAGTATCTTTAGTTACAAATTCTTCGTTTGATTTCAAGAATTGTTTAATAGCTTCTAGTTCTGATAGGTCTAATGAATCAAATACATTTTTTATAGGAAAACTATATTTTTCTAATAAAGAATTAATAGTATTAATTGCTGTAATGTAATGGTTCACTGTACTGTCAGTAACATTTCTGGTCACTTTTATATATTTTTTAAAATATTCTAATAACATTGTATTCTCCTTAAGAAAACAACTTTGAAACCAGTGTCAAAAGCTGCCCTGTTAATCTTTTTATATCGTTACACGCTACAACTCTGTGGTAAATTTGTTTGAGCTCGTCATAACATGCCGACTCATCATTTTCATCCAAAGCAACGGCAATTACTTCAATACCTTTTTTATGAATCCTATTTGCAGTATTCTGCGTATCCTTTGTTGATACAGGCGGTGCATATTCGCTTTCGCCTACAACATGATACGGAACACCGTCAGATATTACAATAATGACTTTGTTTTCGGCTGATGTATTCTCTTGCAAATATCTCTCTGCCCACATAAGCGACAAACCTTCTCTTGTTCCGTTATCTGCGTCAAGAAGCATAATATTATACTTATCATTAGGTTTATAATTAAAGTCAATCAAAATGTTATGTTCTACAAGCGGTTCATCAAATATCGCTCGGTGTTCAACTATTGCATGTTCTATATTATTCTTTGCTAACACCTCGTGCAAGATGACAGAAGAAACCATTGCTCCGTCACGGCGGTTTCCTTCCATAGACCCGGATCCGTCTATTAAAAACAGAATTGCAATATCCGGAACATCGACTCCTTGTACATTTCTGTACCAATACCTTTTCTTCGTGTCGCCA
>JAZNWH010000038.1:0-19581 GCA_045593265.1 Clostridia bacterium
TCGAACCTAAAGCAAGATAAAATTGTTGCTTTTTCAAGGCGGCAGGTCGCAGTAATACTTTCGTATTATAAGACCGACAACGATGAAAAACAGCTATTTTACTTGATTTAGGCGAGTTCGGATACTAACGCAACTGCTTAAGGGGGAAAATAATGCCTTACGAATATAAAAGTATATCCTACGTTTCAGGACCTTTAATGCTTGTTAAAGGTGTTAAAGATGTAGCTTTTGACGAGCTTGGAGAAGTAATTCTTGAAAACGGTGAGAAAAAACGTTGCAGAGTTCTTGAAATTGACGGAAACGATGCCCTTGTTCAGCTTTTTGAAAACAGTGCAGGAATTAATCTTGAAAACAGCAAGGTGAGTTTTTCGGGACATCCTATGCGTCTTGGTTTATCTACCGATATTTTGGGGAGAATTTTTGACGGACTTGGCAATCCTATTGACGGTAAAAGTCCTATAATCCCGCAAAAACGAGTTAACATAAATGCAATCCCAATTAATCCTGTTGCCCGTAACTATCCAAATGAATTTATCTGCACGGGAATTTCTGCAATAGACGGACTCAATACCCTCGTAAGAGGACAAAAGCTTCCTGTTTTTTCAGGAAGTGGTCTTCCCCATTCTGCCTTGGCGGCACAAATCGCACGTCAGGCAAGTGTTAAAGGTAAGGATGAAAAATTTGCAGTAGTGTTTGCCTCTGTAGGAATAACCTTTGAAGAAGCCAATTACTTTAAAGAAGAATTTACACGCACAGGGGCAATCGACCGTTGTGTTATGTTTGTAAACCTTGCCTCCGACCCTGCCATAGAACGACTTGCCACCCCTAAAATGGCACTTACTGCTGCTGAATTTTTAGCTTTCGACTGCGATATGCACGTTCTTGTTATAATTTCAGATATTACAAATTATGCAGAAGCATTGCGTGAAGTTTCGGCAGCACGAAAAGAGGTTCCCGGCAGACGGGGATATCCGGGATATATGTACACTGACCTTGCATCCATATACGAACGTGCAGGACGCATAAAAAACAAAAAAGGTTCCGTTACCTTAATTCCGATTCTTACCATGCCTGAAGACGATAAAACCCACCCAATTCCTGACCTTACAGGATATATTACAGAAGGTCAGATTATCCTCTCAAGAGAATTGCACCGAAAAAATGTAACTCCTCCCATTGATGTTTTGCCTTCCCTTTCAAGACTGAAAGATAAGGGCATCGGTGCTGCAAAAACGAGAGAAGACCACGCAGATACTGCAAATCAGCTTTTCTGGGCATATGCACGTGGAAAGGAAGCGAAAGAGCTTATGGCAGTTTTAGGTGAAGATGCACTCACCGATACCGACAAAATATACGCCCGTTTCTGCGATGAATTTGAAGATAAATATGTATCACAGGGATTTTCAAATTCAAGAAGCATTGAAGAGACTTTAAATATCGGATGGGAAATACTTTCAATTCTTCCCAAAAACGAATTAAAAAGGATTGACCCGACTTTTATTAAGAAATATTACAAGGAGATTTAGTTATGGCGGTAATAAATGTTAATCCTACATCAAACGAGCTTGCAAAACTCAAAAAAAGATACCGTCTGGCTCTTCGGGGACATAAGCTTTTAAAGGACAAGCTTGACTCCCTTATGCGTACCTTCCTGGAATCTGCAAATAAAGTACAAAATCTCCGTAAAGATGTTGAAGATGAAACTATCATGATTTCCCGTCTTTCAAAACAGGCTAAAAGAGAAACCAAAGCTCAAATCTTTGAAAATGCTGTTGCTTCAAATAAGGAACAGGCCGATATAATTGTTTCACAAAAACATATTCTTAATATTTCTGTTCCAAAGTTTTCTGTTTCAGAAAACGAAATTACTCCTCAATTCGGCTATGCTTTTACCTCTTCAAAATTAGACATTATTGTTGATAAGTTAAAAATTCTTTTTGAAAAAATGATAAAACTTGCAGAATATGAATACGAGACAGACTTGCTTGCTAAAGAGATTATGTCTACAAGAAGACGAGTAAATTCCCTGGAACATATCCTGATTCCCGATTTATCTGACACCATACAATACATTTCTTCAAAGCTCGAAGAGGCAGACCGTGCAAACAGAATACGCCTTATAAAGGTAAAGGACCTTGTTCTTAGTAACAAATAAAGATGCGGAGTGCCGAAGCACTCCGCATCTTTATTTGATTGTTTATTTTTATTTATTGGTAACTTTCTTAATAACAAAGAGTGTTACAACAGTAACAACTGCCATTATTGGAAGAACGATAAGCCAGTTTGGTACAAAGCCTGCGATAATATAACCTACAAAGCTGATTGCTGCCACTGTAAATGCATAAGGAAGCTGTGTATTAACATGGTTTACATGGTCGCACTGAGCACCTGCCGATGCCATAATTGTTGTATCGGAAATTGGTGAACAATGGTCGCCGCATACAGCACCTGCCATACAAGCAGACATACCAATAATTGACATTGTAGAGTCATTAGCAAATACTGCAAGAACAATAGGAATAAGAATACCAAATGTACCCCACGATGTACCTGTAGAGAATGAAAGTACAATTGCCACAAGGAAGATAATTGCCGGAAGGAAGTTAACGAATGCACTTGCAGAAGAGTTAACAAAGTCCGCAATAAATACCTTTGCACCGATACTGTCTGTCATACCCTTAAGTGTCCATGCACAAGTAAGAATAAGGATAGCAGGAACCATTGCCTTAAATCCCTCAGGAACACAACCCATAAGCTCAGAAAACTTAACAACACCGTGTCTGAATATTATAAAGTAAATAATTACAAGAACAATTGCTGCAAATGAGCCAAGAGCAAGACCAACAGATGCATCGCAGTTGGAGAATGCGTCCACAAAGCTTTCGCCTGAGAAGAATCCGCCGGAATAAATCATACCGATAATACAGCAGATAATAAGTATAACAACAGGCAGAATAAGGTCAATAACCTTGCCTTTAGGATTAGATTTTTCTGTTTCAGCTGCATGAGCTGTTTCATTTAATGTTGTAAATAAATCGCCCTTTTCTTCAGCATTCTTCTCATGAAGCTTCATAGGACCGAAATCAAACTTCATAATCGAAATACATACCATCATTACAATCGTAAGGATTGCATAGAAGTTGAATGGGATTGCCTTGATAAACAGACTAAGTCCCTGTCCCTCAGGAGCAAAACCTGCAACTGCAGCAGCCCATGAAGAAATAGGTGCTATGATACATACAGGAGCTGCTGTTGCGTCAATAAGATATGCGAGTTTTGCACGGGAAATCTTCTTTGCGTCAGCAACAGGTCTCATAACTGAACCAACTGTAAGACAGTTAAAGTAGTCGTCAACAAATATAAGTACACCTAAAAGTATTGTAGCAAGCTGTGCACCCACTCTTGATTTGATATGGGTACTTGCCCATCTGCCGAAAGCAGCAGAACCGCCCGCCTTGTTCATCATAGCAACAAGTGTTCCGAGAAGAACGAGGAATACAAGAATACCTACATTGTATGAATCTGCAAGGCTTGTAACAAATCCACCCTCAACAACATGAGTGATAGTTGTTTCAAAATTGAAGTTTGCATAAAGCAAACCACCTGCAAGAATACCAACAAAGAGTGAAGAATAAACTTCCTTTGTGATAAGAGCAAGAACGATAGCAATAAGTGCAGGAACTATAGACCAGATTGTTGCATAAAAAGGAGTTACCTCATTTCTTACTTCCTGAACAGCTGCATCAATATTTGCATCTACATCAGGGTCTGACTGAATAGCATCTGCATATGAGTCAATATATGCATATGCATAGTCGATGTTTGCAGCATCTTCCATCTCTCCCACATACTGAGCGTATGGTGGAAGTGCCTCGGCTGATTGAGCACTTGTCTCTGCCGGTGCTGAGAATACAAGCATATTCACAGGACACATAAGACAAACAAGCACCAATATTACTGCAAAAATAGCGCCAAGTCTTTTTGTTTTTTTCATTTTTTACTTTCCTTTCTGTGGATAAAATTAAAGACCGCAAATGCAGAGAAAGCATTTGCGGTCATATACTCTAAAGAATGATAGCTCTCCACATTTGTGACAGTCTGCAGGATATTTTCCTGCAGCCCAACATATACAGCCCGGAAAAACCATATATGTTTCGGCAGCTTTTCCTTTTACGCAGATATATTTCCGTATTTATTTCTGCATTACTTATAAAAACTGCACCTCTACCTAGTTAGAGTATATCTTGTTTTTGTCGTTTCGTCAAGTATTTTGTACTAATTTGTGAAAATTTGTGTCCAGTAATAACCACCTGAGTATGTTTTGGCAGTCCCAAGCCCCATTCTGCCAAAATTTTTATTTAAAATATTCGCTCTGTGTCCCGATGAATTCATCCATCCTGAAACTACAGACTGGGCAGTTTTCTGTCCCATTGCTATGTTTTCGCCTGCTGTTGTGTAAGCAATTCCCGCACTTTTCAATCTGTCAAAAGGAGACTGACCCTTTAAATTTGTGTGGTCAAAATAATTATTGCTTTTCATATCTTCAGAATGTTTTTTCGCTACTGAAGAAAGACTTGAATCAAGGGTAAGTGAACCAAGCCCTGCTTTTGCTCTTTCTGCGTTAACAAGTCTTAAAACTTCAATGGCAAGAGCATCCTGAGACTGAATATTATTATCTGTTTCGGGAACATCTGTTTCAGGCTCTGACGTGTCCGTTTCAGGAATGTTGGTTTCCGGAGCTTCGGGAGTTTCCATATCAGGAGCTTCTGTTTCAGGAATGTTGATTTCAGGCTTATCGGTATCACCGATGCATGGAAGATTAAACTGCTTGAGGTATTCAAAAAGCCGGCTATCCGAGAAATAAGGACTGAATTTTTCTGCATAAACACAATTGCTCTTTACAGTACAATCCACATTTTTAATCTCTGATGCTGTTGCAACAGATGTTAAAATAAGCGACGAAACAACCAAAGATGTTACTGCTTTCTTCATTTTTCTCAATCCTTTCCGCGGCAAATATACCGCTCCCCAATATTAACACACATATACTGATAAAAGCAATGTAAGTTTATTGTAATTATGTCATTGAATGTCATAAACAAATAATGATATACTCATTTTGCCGCAACAAATAAACTTATGAAAGGAGAAAAAAAGTGCAGATTAAATACAACATAACCCCCCGAAAGGAACAAATTAAGTATATTATTATACACGACACAGGTAATACCTCAAAAGGCTCCGATGCAATGGCTCATTTTAATTATTTCAACTCGGCAAACCGAAATTCCTCAGCCGACTTCTTTATTGACAGTGAAAACATACTTACTGTTAATGATTACAGAAAGTATTATACCTGGCATTGCGGTGATGGGAAAGGCAAAAACGGTATCACAAACAAAAATTCTGTAGGAATTGAATTGTGTGTAAATTCCGACGGAGATTACGAAAAAGCCTTTGAAAATCTTATAAGCCATACAGCCCGTCTTGCAAAGGAATTGAATATTGACTTTAATAATATTCTCCGTCATTTTGATGCATCAGGAAAAATATGCCCTGCCTCTATGTCAGGCAGCAACTGGAAAAAATGGAATGATTTCAAAAACGAGGTGAGAAAAAAGATGTCTGAAAGCAAATTTAATGATATTAAAAATCATTATGCTGAAAAACATATAAAAAAGCTTGAATCTTACGGGATTATAAATGGCGATGAAAAGGGAATGTTTAACCCTGACGAGCCTCTGACTCGGGGAGACGGAGCAATAATGCTCGCAAATGCACTTACAATACTTGGAAAATGATTAATAACTTATCAAACTGGATAAAGCTTTTTTTCGCCACCATTATAACATTGCTTTCTCAGATTTTCGGTGGCTTTGATATTCTTTTCAAAACACTGATATTCTGTATGATTGCCGACTATATAACAGGAATTCTTTGTGCAATCTATGAAAAAAAATTAAACTCAAAAACGGGATTTAAGGGTATAATAAAAAAGACATTTATTCTTATAATAACAGCTCTTGCCGCTACAGCAGGACGTATTGCAGATTTTAACGGACTAAGAGATATGGTAATAGGCTTTTATATTGCCAATGAAAGTCTTTCCATACTTGAAAATGCCGCAAAAATGGATGTGCCTGTAGTAAACAGAATGAAAAACATTTTAGAACAGCTGAAAAACAAAAATTAATATTGAAAAAGTCTTGAATTTATGGTAATATTAAGAGTAGATTGGGGTATTTTGGGAAAAGAATACTTTAAAATACTATCAGAAAGGACAAAAATATGGATTTCTTTTCATTTCTCACTCTTTTAGGCGGGCTTGCTTTGTTTTTATACGGTATGGACTTAATGGGAGACGGTTTAAAACGTCTTGCAGGAGGAAAGCTTGAGTCTATTTTGTCAAAGCTTACTGCTAACAAAATCAAAGGCTTTCTTTTAGGTCTTGGTGTAACTGCAATTATTCAATCCTCCTCTGCAACAACCGTTATGCTTGTAGGCTTTGTTAACTCAGGTATTATGAAGCTCGGACAGGTTATAAGTATCGTTTTAGGTGCGAATATAGGTACTACAGTTACTGCATGGCTCCTAAGCTCTGCAGAAATCAGTGGTTCTTTATGGTGGACCAAGCTTTTCAAGCCTGATACATTTACACCTATTCTTACAGCTGTCGGTGTTGTTATCATAATGATGTCTAAATCCGATAAAAAGAAAAATATAGCAGCAATACTCCTTGGCTTCGGTATACTTATGTTCGGTATGGATGCTATGAGCAGTGCTGTTGAAGGACTTAAGGATATGCCTTCATTCAGAAATCTTCTTGTTTTCTTCGAAAACAACCCTGTTATGGGTATTCTTGTAGGTACACTCCTTACTGCAATTATACAATCATCATCAGCATCAGTAGGTATACTGCAGGCAATGTCTCTTACCGGTGCTATCCCTTTTACAACTGCAATTCCTATCATTTTGGGTCAGAATATCGGCACAACAATAACACCTGTTATTTCTGCAATTACAGGTAATACAGACTCAAAAAGAGTTGCTGCAATCTGTGTATATACAAAAATAATCGGTGTTATAATTGTTGCAACTGTATTTTATATACTTAACGCAATTATGGACTTTGCGTTTATGAGCCAGGCAGTAACTCCTGTAACCATTGCTTTTGTTCACACATTGTTCAATATAATTTCAACAGTAGTTCTCTTTCCGTTCCTCGGATTTATTGAACAGCTTGCAATTAAGACCATTAAAGGTAAAACAGAGCAAAATGATGAATTTTCAACACTTGATGAAAGATTCCTTTCTATGCCTGAATTCGCTGTTGAACAGTGCCACGACATAGTAAATAAAATGGCTGTTATCACAAAAGATGGTATTTTGAATTCAATTAAGCTTATTGACGAAGGTTACAATGAAGCATTAATTCGCACCATAAGAGAAAGTGAAGATACTGTTGATCGCTACGAGGATAAGACAAGTACCTATTTAGTAAAGCTCGGTTCAGCTCCTCTTAGCGCTGTTAAAAGTAAAGAAGTCAGTGAGCTTCTCCACGTTGTAGGAGATGTTGAAAGAATTTCCGACCATTCTGTTAACATCTGCGATGTTGCTCAGGAAATTCATGATAAAGGCATTGAATTCTCACCTCAGGCACAAAAAGATATCAAGGTTATATCTGCCGCAGTAAGAGATATTGTAAATCTTACAATAGACGCTCTCGAAAACGAAGATTTGTCTCTTGCAAAAAAGGTTGAGCCGCTGGAGCAGGTTATTGACAGATTAAAGAGAAAAATCAAAGCCGGTCATATTGAAAGACTTAAAGAAGGTAACTGTACAGTTGAGCTTGGTTTTGTTCTTTCCGACCTTTTAACCAACTATGAACGAGTTGCAGACCATTGTTCAAATATTGCAGTTTGTCTTTTGGAAATTGCAAACGGAAGCTTTGATACACACGAATATTTAAGCCATGTTAAAAATGACGGTGAAAACGATTTCGCCCTCTTCTACGAAGCATATAAAGCAAAATATCCGTTAAATTAACAAAACTTAATAGGGATACCTTAAAAAAGGTGCAGTAAAAAATATTTGATTTTTTACTGCACCTTTTTAAGACTTATATATTTATTATATCTTCTTCCTTTTCTGGAGATACAAGATTTTGTGCGTGGAAATATTCTGTAAAATACAAATTATGGTCAAAATAGCTTTCTACTTCAGATTCAAATTTCCCCGTTTCTATGCGGGCTTTTTGATAAAGCTCCATAGCAAGATTAATTTCACCTCTCGCTTTTGCTGACATCCAATCGGAAACTAAATCACAAAAGTGAGCGTGGTATTCCAAAAGCTTTAATGATATTGAACGAATTCTTGCGTCCGCCTTTTTGTGAGATTTGATAAGATTTCTTCCCTCTTTTGTTATGTTTCGGATTTCGGCTATTTTCTTTGCCCTATCCAAATCATAATGTACATTCTTTCTGTACCACGCTTCATCTCGGGAGAAAAATGCAAAAGGAAGAGCATCATAAATGTCAGCAAGATATTTGCGGAATTTCTTCCAGTCTTCGCCAAAAGCACAGGAGAAATACTCCTCCTCTATCTCTTCATAAGAAAGAGATGTGTCAAAAAGTGTACGAGCATAAGAATAGAAAGACATTCCGCTTGGGAAAAACGGTCTTTGAGTACCGCACGCAATAAGACCGTCAAATCCGTTTTCTTTGTAAATCTTTATTTCATCATTTAAAAGTCTTGCCTGCATAAGACCTGATAGGTCATAACACTGATGACGCCAGAAATGATATTCAAAAGAAAGATTTGAACCAGGCCATACCTTTTTCCATTCATCAAAGTAATCAAAGCTTGCACCAAGAGTTTTAGGAAATTTATTGTTATTACGGTTATAAGGAGCAATCTCTGTTTTTTCCGTTCCCTCAGGTATTGAATAAGCATAGCTTCTGAAAATCGGACAAAATGACAAAACAAATCTGTCAGGATTCTTGATTTTCTGTTCAAGTGGTGCCCAGGTAGTATCAGTATAAGAAATAAAAGATATTTTTGTATCAAGCTTTGCTTTTGTCAGTTTCTCATCTATTTCGTTAAGAAGCATTACATACCAGTCTGAGGTTGTCTTTTTTCTACACTCCTCACATTCACACTGATTATTTCTTCCATCAGCAAGAGATACATTAAGATAGTTGATATTACTGTGCTTCCCGATAAAATCCTTAATATAATCCGAAACTATATTTCTTGCCTCGCTGTTCGACATACAAAACTGTGTACATGAAGGACTACCGTTAATTTCTCTCACTCCATTAAGCTCGGCGACATACTTTTTCTGTTCAGGAGTAAGAATCTCGTCCGACTCAGAGATACCGAAAGGAAAATGATTGAAACCGTGTCCGATATCATGAAACTGCAAGCCTCTCTTTGCTATTTCTGCCTCACACTGTCTTTTCCACTGTAAAACCTGTGTAGCAGATACCGCCTCATCAGAACGGTTTTCTTCATTTTTTTCGTGAAGATAATAACGCACATAAAACTGGCTTGGATTTACAAATTGAATAAAATATACATTAAGACCTATCTTTGGAGCAAAATCAATGGATTCAAGCACACTCTGTTGAAACTGCGCTCCCTCACTGCACCATCCTCTGTAGCGGTTTGATGGTTTAAAACGGTACCTTACAGGCTTTATATTATGCATAGGTATATATTCACCGTCAACACCCGGAAGAAGCCATCTGCATCCGTTCTGTCTTAAATATTCATAAACAGCCAGAAGTACAGAACGATGATTACTACCTGCAATAATACCACCATTTTCATCACAATCTATGTACAATATCGTCAAGTGTAGTATCTTCGGCATCCGATACATCAAGTCCAAAATCCTGCATAAGACCTATTTTAAAACCAACACACGCTTCCGGATTATATGAAATTTCAACATCTCCGCCTTCAGGCATCATCATTCTTAAATATTTTTTCAGTTCTTCAGCAGCAAAATCCACTACATTATTTGAAGTAATTTTATTTATTGTATACATAATAAACGCCCTTCCCTTTTTCACATCTGCATTTTAACATAACATATATAATTTTTCAACGAATTCACACTAAGTTCAGGAAAAATTCCATATTCTGTATGCATTATCAAAATAACCTTCATATGGGTTGTAAATTGACCAAAAATGTGTTATACTATAGTAGTATGTCTTTGTTTTATAACAAACAAAAAGAAAAGGAACGCTTTTAAATACGTTCCTTTGTGCAAAAGCACTTTAAATAAGGGGCAGACATTTAAAAAATGCCATATGTTTTGTGAGGTCAATTACATTATTGACGATAAGTTTGATTTTTATACATGTAAGGAGCATGATATGCGATATTTTTTCACAGTTTTTATTTGTAAAATTTTTATATTTGTTTTGCATCTGTTGAAAAAGCAGGCAACAAGTGCTCCGGGTAAGCTTGCCTTTCGTTTGTACCCCGACATTTTAAAGGAATTTGAAAAACGCACAAAAAAAGAAATTATAGCAGTAATGGGTACTAACGGAAAAACCACGACCAATAATCTCCTTGCCGATTGTCTTGAAAAATGCGGATACGATGTTGTTTGCAACAGAATAGGTGCAAATATGGACGAGGGTTCTGTGGTAGCCTATATAAATAAAGCAAATCTTTTCGGTAAAATCAACTGTGATTACGCCTGTCTCGAAATGGACGAGGGCTGGGCAGAATATATTTTAAAATATATAACTCCCCAAAAAATAATAATCACAAACCTTTTTCGCGATCAGCTTGACCGTTATGGTGAAATTGACACAACGGTAAACTTTCTCAGAAAAGCAATTGCCCTTGCTCCGGATGCAACTCTCTTTATAAATGCAGATGACCCGCTGACTGTTGCTATGGCAGATGTCTTTAATAATAAAAAAGTTTACTATGGCATAAAGGATAAAGTTTCAGATTATCCCGATACAAGCAAAGAAGGAAAATATTGTCTTAAATGCTCAAGGGAATTAAAGTATGAATTCAACCATTTCAGTCAGCTTGGAAAATACAGTTGTGAATGTGGTTTTATCCGTCCTGAAATTGATTTTCATGCTGAAAATATTACAGTTTTCCCTACGCTCAAAATGGATGTAACAAACTTTGGGAAAATAGAATTTCCTGTTCGCGGAATGTACAACAGCTACAATATTTTAGCTGTTCTCTCGGTTTGTGATTCTTTAGGAATAAACAAAGATAAAGTAAATCTTGCTATAAGAGAATATACCCCTCAGGCAGGCAGAATGGAACACTTTAAAATAAATAACAAGGACTTATACTTAATACTTGCAAAAAACCCTACAGGTTTTAACCAGAGTGTATCAAGTGTAAACGATGACCCCCGTTCGAAAGATGTAATCATCTCTATAAATGATAACTTAGGAGATGGACAAGATGTTACCTGGCTTTGGGATGTTAATTTTGAAAACCTGCTCAAAGATAATGTAAAAAGCCTTAATACTTCAGGAAAACGTTACGCAGATATGGCACTGCGTCTTAAATATGCTGCAAATGCAGATATCAGCAAAATCAAATTGGCAAAAGACTTAAAAAAAGCGATTAATCTGCTTTTGGAAACAGAAAATGAATGCATCTATCTTCTTGCAAACTATACTGCTCTTTTCGAGGCAAGAAGTGTAATAAAGGAGATTTGCAATGAACATAAAAATTAAACATCTTTATCCTGATTTCCTTAATTTATATGGCGATAAAGGCAATATCGCCGCCTTGAAAATGCGTTGCGAATGGCGTGGAATTGATGTATTCGTCGACAATATGACGAAAGATAATTTTTCTCTTGAAGATTGCGACCTTTTACTTTTAGGCGGCGGATATGAAAGAGAACAAAAAATTGTTTTAAAAGAATTAAAGGAATTTAAAGACGATATAAAAAAATACATTGAAAATTCAAAATGTATGCTTGCTTTATGTGGTGGTTTTGAAATGCTCGGTTCTTACAGCAATTCAGATGAAGGTTTATGTATACTTGATATTAACACCTCATTAAAGAGCAAACGTCTTATGGGCGATGTTTTAATGAACTGCAGTATTGACTCGCAAAATTTTGATATTGCAGGCTTTGAAAACCATGCAGGACGGGTTGATATCAAAAACTATACTCCGTTGGGCAGAATTAAACACGGTTTTGGTAACGATGACAGCTCTGCCTATGAAGGTTTAATTTACAAAAATCTTATTGCTACACATCTTCACGGACCTTTGCTTCCGAAAAACCCTGTTCTGACCGACTTTATTATTTCAAAAATTCTTAAATCAAAGTACGAAAGCTTTGTGAGTTTAGAACCTCTTGATGATAGTTTTGAACAGGAAGCATATTCGAATATTATGCTAAAACTATCAGAAAAGTGAAAGTATTTCCAAAAGTTTTCAACTCTTAATCCACTCTGAGTTATCCACATTTGTGGAAAACTCGTGGAAAACCCTAAGTTTATACACGGATTTTGATAAATTTTATGTGGATAACTCTAAAAAGTGAAGTTTTTCAATAAATGTTCAAATGTAACAGCTGAAAATTATTTCCAAAACAAGTTTATCCTAAAACAACAAAAATAGTGCAATTTTTACATTCAGGAAAGGAACAAATAATATGAGTTTCAGAAACATTTTAAATGAAAAAGTAAAAAAGGCCTTTATCCAAGCAGGCTTTGATGAAAAGTACGCAGTTGTAACTGTTTCAAACAGACCTGACCTGTGCCAGTATCAGTGCAATGGCTGTATGGCAGCGGCTAAAGAATACAGAATGAAGCCTCTTGATATAGCATCAAAAGTAATTGAAGCTTTAAAAACTGACGATGCTTTTGAAAAAGCAGAGGTATGTCCTCCCGGCTTTTTGAATTTAACTGTAAAAGACGAATTTTTAACCGACTATATAATAAAAATGTCAAAAGATGAAAAATTCCTTTATAAAGGTGAAAACACAGGCGTCAGTGTAATTGACTACGGTGGTGCAAATGTTGCTAAATCTCTTCATGTAGGACACCTGAGAAGTGCAATTATAGGTGAATCAATCAAAAGAATTCTCCGTTTTACAGGTAAAGAAGTATACGGTGATGTTCATCTCGGAGACTGGGGTCTTCAAATGGGTATGGTAATATGTGGCATAATTGAACAGTTCGGTCTTGAAAATTTGCAGACCGAAGAGGACAGATTAAAGAACATAACTATAAAGGTTTTAGAAACCACCTACCCTGCCAAAAGTCAGGAAGCAAAAGAAAACGAAGATGTTATGGCTGAATGTAAGAGAATTACTTTTGAACTTCAAAAGGGCGAAGGAATATATTTTGATATATGGAAAACTGTTTTAGAGGTTTCAAAAGCTGACCTGAAGAAAAATTACGGAAGACTTGGCGTTGAGTTTGATTTATGGAAAGGCGAAAGCGATGTCCGTGATATTATGCCCGAAATGATTGAAAAACTAAAATCTGACGGCTTTGCCCATATGGATGACGGTGCATTGATAATTGATGTAACGAGAGAAGATGATAATCCGCCTATTCCACCTTTTATCGTAGTAAAATCCGACGGTTCTGTTCTTTACAGTACCACAGACCTTGCAACAATTATTGAAAGAGAAAACACTCTTAGTCCTGATGAAATAATTTATGTAGTAGATAACCGTCAGGGCGGACACTTCAAACAGCTTTTCCGTACCGTTGAGGTTACAAAAACTGCAAAAGAGGGATTAAAGCTTTACCATGCAGGTTTCGGCACTATGAACGGAAAAGACGGAAAGCCTTTCAAAACCCGTCAGGGTGGCGTTATGAAGCTTGAAGATTTAATAAACACAATAGTTGAAGGTGCATATGAGAAAATTGCAGCGGCAGTATCAAAAGAAATAGGCGAAGATGAAAAAAGAGAAATTGCTGAAATTGTAGGTATTGGTGCTCTTAAATTCGGCGACCTTTTAAATCACAGAAGCAAAGACTATGTTTTTGACATTGATAAATTCTGCTCCTTCGAGGGAAAAACAGGACCTTACGTACAGTACAGCGCAGTAAGAATTAAATCTATTCTTTCAAAGGCCCAATCTTTGGAGGGAGAAATTTCACTTCCTGAGGGAGATGTTCAGAGAGATTTGTTTATAGCGCTCACTGAATTCCCTTACGCAGTTGAAGGTGCAGCTAATGACTATGCGCCGAATATTCTTATCGAATATATTTACAACCTTTGCGTTATACTTAATAAATACTATCACGAATATAAAGTCTTAAGTGAAACAGATGACCAGAAACGACAGTCAAGAATTGCAACTCTTAAGCTTACATTAAGTCTGATTACAAAGCTCCTTGACTTAGTAGGCATCAATATTCCGGAAAGGATGTAATTATGCTTTCAAACATACATACACATTCAACTTTTACCGACGGAAAAAGCACCCCTGAAGAAATTGTTTTATCCGCAATTAAAAAAGGTTTTATTTCCATAGGTTTTTCAGAACATAGTTACGGTCCTCACTGTACGTACGGAATAAAGGACACAGAAGCATATATTGCAGAAATAAAATGTCTTAAAGAAAAATACAAAAAAGATATCGAGGTTTACCTCGGACTTGAAGAGGATATGTTTTATCTGTGCGACCGTAGCAGATTTGAATACATAATAGGCTCGTGTCACTATTTCAGAAAAGATAACTCCTACTATCCCATTGATTCAAGTCTTGAAACAATGGAAAAAGTTTTAAATGATTTATATAATTTTGATATAGTAACTCTTGCAAATGACTATTATTCAACATTTTGTGAGTATATTCTCAAAAGAAAGCCCCACGTAATAGGACATTTTGATTTAATAACAAAATTTGACGAAAACGACAGTCCTTTATTTTTCAATAACGAAGAGTATCTTAAGCTTTCGGAAAAATATCTTCTTGAAGCTTTAAAATCAGACTGCATTTTCGAGGTTAACACAGGTGCAATTTCCCGTGGATACAGAACTACTCCCTACCCATACGAAAATCTTCTTTTTGAACTCAAAAAACAGAATGCCAAAATAATAATAACCTCCGACAGCCATCACTGTGATACAATTGATTGTAATTTTGCTGAAACAAAACTTCTTCTCAAAAATATCGGTTTCACTCATACATATATTCTTTATCAGAACGAGTTTAGAAAAATCGAATTATAAAAGTTACCAAGCCGCTCCTTCAAAAGGGAGCGGCTTGGTACTTTTATTTGGATACTGCTTCTTTTTTATATTTATTTGGCGAAACTCCTGTATGTTTTTTAAATATCTTACTAAACTGCAACGGGTCATCATATCCTACGGAATAAGCAATAAAGGAAACGGAGAAAAGTCCCATTTCGATTAATTCCTTTGCTCTTTTTATACGGTTTGAAAGAATATACTCCTGAGGAGAAATACCACATTTTTCATAAAATACGTTCCGAAAATACGCACGGCTTAAATGAAGATGGTCAGCAACCTCTTTGACACTGAAATGACGGTGAATATTCGACATTATAAACTCCTTGGCCTTTAATACATATTCATCTCTTAAATCATTTTTCTCTTTATCAAGTCCCCGTTCCTTATGGTACGATAAAAACATTTTTACAATTGCTTCATTTCTGAGATTGTTTCCATAGGAAAAAATGTTATTTTCCTTTATATAATCGTAAGTTTTAAGAATTTCGTTACTATAGTCAAAATTGAAAACGCAGTCATCAGAAAGCATATTTGCTTCCTCCATAATCGCTTCGGCATTCTCATCGTCAAAGCATAGCCACAGATATTTCCACGGATTTTTTTTGTCGGGATAATAGGAAACCGCTGTGTTCTTGAGGCACACAAACCCCTGTCCTTTTCCTAATAATTTCCCATTAAAACATCCTTTACCGGAAATTATATAATGGATTGCCGTATCGTGGCGAACACCCTTTACTTCCTTTTTATCACTGCTGCATTGTTCCAAAACAACATCATGTAAATGCATATAAATCTCCATTCCGCCACCATACATCGGCACAAATAGTAATTAAATTTCTCTTATCCGTGTGGCAAGGAATGATAAGAGATTTTTTGCCCATGTGCGTTTCTTTGCCAAAAGCAAAGAAAATTTCGCACGGGCTTTTTAAATCCGCCGGAGGCAATAATGGGAAAGGAACTTTCACATTATTACCCCATAGTACGATTATACCATATTTCCCCACGAAAATGCAATGTATTTTATCATTTTTTTATTGTATTATAAATTGTTAGGACAAATTACGAAAGGAAGATACGCGTGAAAGATTTCGAAAATCCGAAATTAACTCATATTAACAGATATAAAGAACATGCTTATTTTATCCCATATACGGATGTTTTTTCTGCCTTAAAGGGGAAAAAAGCTTTTTCTCCTTACTATATGCTTTTAAACGGAGAATGGAACTTTAAATATTTTGAAAGATATGCTGATGTAGGTGAAAATATAGAATCAATTACTGACTACGTAACTTTGCCTGTCCCATCAAACTGGCAGATGTACGGTTACGATGTACCTCAGTATACAAATGTTATTTATCCAATCCCAATGGACCCTCCCTTTGTTCCTGTGGATAATCCATGCGGAGTTTATACAAGAGATTTTTATGTTCCCGAATCTTTTGATAACAGAGACGTACATATTGTTTTTGAAGGCGTTGACTCATTTTTATATCTTTACATAAACGGTAAAAAAGTCGGAATGAGCAAAGTTCCTCATGTTCCTGCTGAATTTGATATAACACCATACCTTGTTAAAGGCAAAAATGTTATAACTGCTGTTGTATTGAAATGGTGCGACGGAACATATATGGAAGATCAGGACTGTTTCAGAGTAAGCGGTATTTTCAGAGATGTTTATCTGGTAGCAAGAGCTAAAGACAGAGTTGAAGACGTATTTGTAAAAGCAGGTCTTGATAATAACTACAAAGACGGAACCTTTGAAGCAGCATTTTCTCTTACAGGTTCTCCTTCAGTTACTGTAAGTCTTACCAATGCAGAAAATGAGACAATTTTCGTAACAGAAGTAAATAATGACACAACAGTTGCTACAATAATTGAAAATATCTCTCCCTGGTCTGCAGAAAAACCTGTACTTTACAATTTGATTATTGAAACAAAGGACGAGATTATTGTACAGAAAATCGGCTTCCGTACAATTGAAACAAGCAAAGACGGAGAATTACTTATAAACGGTGTTTCTGTTAAAATAAAAGGTGTTAACAGACACGACTCTCACCCCGAATTTGCACATGTTACACCAATAAAACATATTATAAAAGATTTAACTCTTATGAAACAGCTTAACATAAATACCATAAGAACATCTCATTATCCAAATACATCGGAATTTTATTCCCTTTGTGATGAATATGGTTTTTATGTAATAGATGAAGCAGATTTAGAATCACACGGACAGTGTTTCCACGAAGGCTGGCCTCATTACTATCCTTACAGAGAATTTAACGTAACACAAAATAAATTATGGACAGATGCCGCTCTTGACAGACTTTCAAGAATGTTTGAAAGGGATAAAAATCATCCGTCAATCATTATGTGGTCTATGGGCAACGAATCAGACTATGGTGAAAACCATAATATTATGTGCAGATGGATTAAAGAAAAGGACGATACTCGCCTTGTTCATTACGAAGGTGCTTCAAGAGAATATCTTCTTGACTCCAAGTACGACCACCCCTTTGATGTGGAAAGTGCTATGTATCCAACTGTTAAAGAGATAAAAAATGACCTTAAAAAGTTCAAAAATAACAAACCTTACCTTTTATGCGAATACGTTCACGCAATGGGCTTCGGTCCCGGCGAAATGCGTGATTACTGGGATTTGATTTATTCTTCAAAGAAGTTTATCGGAGGTTGTATCTGGGAATGGTGCGACCACACTGTAGTTTTAGAAGATGAAAACGGTAATAAAACCTACGGTTACGGTGGAGACAGTGGTGAAGCATATAACGATGGTAATTTCTGTTCCGACGGACTTGTTTTCCCTGACAGAACTCTTTCAAGCGGAGCTTTGGAAACGAAATACATTTATCAGTATGCAAAATTCGATTACGAAAACAAGAAGCTCAAAATTAAAAATCTTCACGATTTTACAAACTTAAAAGAATATGACATAATCTGGAAGATTGAAAAAGACGGACGTGTGATAAACAAAGGCTTTATAGCCAATACCACACTTAAACCACACACAACCAAAACAGTTGCTCTTGATTTTGATATCCCTGAAAATGCAACTCTTGGCTGTTACCTTAACATTTCTATGGTAACCAAAAATGCTACAGAATTACTCCCTGAAGGATATGAAGTTGCAAAAGCACAATTTGAGCTTGTAAAAGGAACAGGTATTCTTGCTCCTGCTACACTTTCAAAGGTTGTAATTGAAAATGAAACCGATGAATTTATATTTATTAAAGGTGCTGACTTTTACTATGTATTTAATAAATATTATGCTTCCTTTGATGTTCTTGACAAAAACGGTTGTGATATTTTAAATGACAGAACAGCTTTTTCAACAAAACGTCCCAATATTGACAATTACAGAAGGATGAAAGCTGACTGGGCAATAGGCGACTACGCAATTATAAACGACCGTAACTTTGTAAATGAAAACAGAGTTCGTGATGTAAAAATTAAAAAAACAGACGATGCTGTTGTAATTGATGTAAAAATGCTTATCGCAAACTACGGACATGACAGTGTTATAAGCTCGATGGATGTAACATACACAATAAATTCTAACGGTGTTATTGATGCAGATGTTTCAAATGCTGTTGTAAACAACACAATTCCGATTCCAAGATTCGGTATGGATTTTGTTCTTGAAGACTTAAACAACGTAGAATACTTTGGTATGGGCCCCGAGGAAAATTCTATTGATATGTACACCCTTGCACAGATGGGACACTATAAATCCACCGTCCAGGATATGCATGTTAAATATATTATGCCTCAGGATAACGGAAACCACTCAAACACCAAAGCAGTAGCTGTTTATGATGATTTAGGAAGAGGAATAATTGTTGCTACAACCGAAAAATTTGAATTTGCAGTTTCAAAATTCTCCCCGGAAATGATCGAGCTTGCAAAACACGATGCAGAGCTTTATGAAACAGGAAACACATATCTTCGCATCGATGCAAAGGTTATGGGAACAGGCTCAGGCTCCTGCTTCCACCCTGTTGACGAAAAATACAGAATTAATCCAAAAGATGTATTAAATTACAGCTTCAGCTTTATGCCTGTAATACTCGACAACGAAGAACCTTTTGACTTAATTAAATAAATAAAATATGGACTGTAAAAAATCAATGATTTTTTACAGTCCATCAATTTTGGGGAATAGGAAAAAATGTTTCAGAACGGACGAATTAAGCCCGCAGGGGTTACCCGAAGGCGTACAAAGGTACGTCGAGAGGCGAAATTCGTTCGAGTAAAAATGCTTGTTTAAATAGAAAAAATCGTTTAAAAACGATTTTTTCCTTAAGTAATATATTTTTTGCCATTTAATAAGTTTAAAAA
>JAZNWH010000039.1:0-2162 GCA_045593265.1 Clostridia bacterium
ACTTCTTTGAAAAAAATAAAAAAAGGAAAGTTTTCTGAATATACACCTATGATTCTGATAACTGTTTTACTTATTTGCCAGATCATTGTATCGTATTATCTTTCATATAGTCAGAATATTAAAAATCACTTTACAAGAGTGACACAGGTGATGCAGGTTATGCAGGCTTCCGAGGACAACCAGCGAAATGCTGCTGCAACACTTGCCTCCTCTATCCTATCTGACTCCGAAATATTAGTTCTTGCAAAAAACTTTGATGGAACACAAAGTGTATTTGAAATCAGTAAAAAACTCCGTAAATATTTGGTTACCGCCGATTCTATAGAAAACATTTACTTATATAGCCAAAAAAATTTGTTCCTATGTGACGCAAACAGTAACAAGAGCTATAGTGGTACTGTTTCACCATCACATGAAATAGTTTTTGATTGCATCCGACAATACGCTGAAACAGGCAAAACAGATTTTTACTATACATCTTCGTCATCGTCCAACAGCAATATAAAATACTTCTATAAAATTTATTTAAGCCCATACACCTCCAGCGACCTTATTATCACCAAGGAAAACTTTACTGAATTTTCTCGCGCGTACCTTGATATTTCATGGGATATGCAGGGAGAAGTTATAATGGCAAGGCCTGATGGCGAAATCATTTTTGGCGATACAAACTTTAATTTCGTCTCATATCTTAATGAAAATGAAATATATAAACTGAAACACAACAATTCAATTTATAACAATGTCACTTTTAATAACAAGGAATATATTGCAGTATATACATACTCTGCATCTTCAGACCGTTATTATGTTGTGCTGACTCCGGAATCCATTGTTGTAAGAGATGGTTTTTCGAATAAGAACTTCATTTATACCTATATATGTATTGCTCTGTCATTGCTAACACTTGCAAGAGTTTTTTCTCTTTGGAAGAAGTTCAGGGTTAAGCTTTTGTATCCACATTCAAAGCCACAACTTGCAGAACCTGAAGCCAATCTTCACTCCTATATTACAGAGAATTCAGACCAAAGCATTGCTATGCTATTATCTCTCATTAATAAAAAATATCCGAATGCACAGCTTGCAACAGTACTGCTTATTAAGATTGATAACGCAGAAAAACTTAAAGAAACATATTCTCAGTCTGATTATGATCTTATAAAATACGGAGTGGATAATATCTGCACAGAGGTATTTACAAATCATGGGGTTGGAGTACTTAATTTGACTGATACAGAAGATGTTTTAGAATATATTATTGTTACAGACTCTTCAGAGCATTTTGAAAGAGACTGCATAAATTCTGCAAAAGAATGTATGTCTTCTCTTAATAGATATGTAAGTATGGATACCTCATATTTCATAGGCTCACCACTTCCTGTAAAGGACATACATCAAAGCTATGAAAATGCTCTGCAAATATTCGAATATTCCTTTATAAGAGGTGCTAACTCTGTGCTTTTAACAAAGGATTTAAGAAGTGTTTCTCCTGAAGATTTCCTTGAAGCAAAAAGACTGTGTGATGTTATTAAACTTAACATCATAGAAAGCAGCAACGAATATGCTGATAACCTGGAGTCACTCAAATCCCTGACAGAAAAAATGAATCCGTCACAGATTCGAGAGATACTATACAATCTTATTGTTTCTATGTACTCTGCAGTTGAGCATTTAGAGCACAAGCTGAACATCTTAGTCATATTTGATGTTTCCAACTGCTTTTCAGCACTTGATAATGCGCAGTTCTCAAAGGAAATTTTTGATATTGCTGATGAACTCTATGATGAAGTTGCTACTCAGCTTTCTGACAGAGATAAAATCCGAAATTCTCACCTGGTTTCAGAGTGTATGAAGATTATCAACGAAAACTATGGCGACAAAAACCTCTGTGTAGAAGAAATTGCACAAAGACTAGGCTTCTCGGCAAACTACCTGGGTAGAAAGTTCAAGCAACTTACAGGCTCATCAATTGCAACAATGATTACAGAAATCAGACTTGATGCAGCCGCTTCCGAAATAATATCTACAAACGACAAAATTCAGGATATTATTAAGCGTGTCGGCATTACCAATAACAGCCATTTTACAGTGCTTTTTAGAAAGAGATTTGGCGAATCTCCTATAAATTATCGCCATACTCACAAAAAAAGATAAAAAAGAAG
>JAZNWH010000040.1:0-34633 GCA_045593265.1 Clostridia bacterium
TGAATTAAACCCGCTATGATATTCTTTTTCCCTTCACTCATTTTTTCTCTTCTTCGTCTTGCCATAAAAAATTCCTCCTATGATATTTTTATTCTATCATAGAAGGAATCTTTTTTACAGACTTTTTTTCACACTCTCTAATGATATTTTATCAATCAAAGTTTTTCAGTCTTTTAATTTTACTTTTCTACATATGTAAATCTTTTTACTGTCTGTCCGTTATATTCTACCGTCTCGTCCCACATTTTAAGTGGTCTTACCCAGATATCCCCATCACCGTAGAGAGCTTTATATACTATCATTTCCTCAAGCGTTTCAGAATGCTTTGCAACAGCTAAAACTTCGTAGCAGTTACCTTTAAAATGACGATAAATTCCTTTTTTCATTACATTATCCTCTTTTAAATTTATAGTTTATTTTATTTTGGTAAGTATGCTATTTCCTGTAAACTCCATTTCTCCGAACAAACCGTCAACAAGCATTTTAACAGTATCAGTAGTAGGTGTTGTGTTCATTTCGATAAATGTAGGGTCTTCGGGAAAATATTCAGGTGCAAAATAAGGCGAACCATAATTTACTATTACCTTTTTACTCTTATCAAACAAATGAGATGCCCAGATAAGCATATGAGGAACACTCCATTCTGCAACGAAAAAGGCATTTACATTAAATATAACCAAATCATAAGCTGATGATAACGCATCTATATCATTTTGCCAGCAAACTCTTGAAGGAACATCGTAAATATCTCTTTTTACCTCTGCCTTGATTCCTCTTTTTTCAAGCTCCTCTTTCAAAAGATTTGAGGATATTTTATCTTCATCTGTTACATCAACAATCAAAATATTTTTATATTTTTCTTCAGACAATGGAAGAAGATTAATATCATTACGAAGCATACACATACCATGCTTTGCGATTTCAAGCTTTACCTTATCTACAAACTTAGCATCAGGAATATCGTAAGTTTTTTCTTCCAAAGCTTTGTTCCTGAAATTTTCCATTTTTTCAATTCTTGATAATGCATCATCAAGCCTTGACATAGGAATTTCCCCGCTTAAAATCTGTCTTTCAATTTCCTCGGCAGCTTCTACAGGCGGCCACAGCAAAAGGTCTGCTCCTGCCTTAAATGCCTGTATTGTTTCTTTAATCAAATCCCCTGTTGCCATACCACCCATAATAAGAGCATCTGTAACAACAGCACCTTTGAAGCCCAGTTCATTTTTCAACAAATCTGTTGTAAGCTTCTTAGAATAAGTAGCAATAGGATAAAATCCGTTATCTCCTTCGCTGTCATAGGATTTTAAAGAAACATGTGTTGTCATTACCGACATAAGGTCTTCTTTAAACATTTCCTTGTATGTATATCCATATGTTTCCATCCATTTATCGAAAGGAAGAATGTTTGAACCGGGGCCTATATGCATATTAACAAAATAAGTACCAAGTCCGGGGAAATGTTTTGCAGTTGCGCAAACTCCCTGAGATTGAATACCTCTTATTACCTGACGATATACCTTTGCAATAATTTCAGGGTCATCGCTGATTGCCATAAGATACATAAGGGGGTCAAAACACATATCTATACTTGGCTGAAGTATCCAGTCTACACCCTTATCATTCATTTGCATTCCCAAGGTTTTTCCCCAATTGTATGCATCTTCAAGGTTTACTGAAGCTCCCAGCGAACGCTGACTTCCTGCTTTAACTGTCTGTCCGACTACTGCAGCTCCGTCAGCACAAACCAAAAGCTTATTTTTAGAATATTTTTTACATTCTTTAAGCTTTTCAAAATCGAGCTGTGTACCCATTTCAAGACCGTTTTTATCTCTGAGTGCATTTGCTTCTCCATAGTACATCCCACCTACAGGATATTTAGCAAAAAATTTTTCAGGTCCTCCGTGAGTGTTAATTTCCCTTATTGTTACTATAAATGTTTTGAAAATTTTTTCTCTCAGTGTCATAAACAAAACACACCTCTTTCCAAAAATATAAAATGTATGCATTTCCAATAAATTTTGAAAACATGTGCACATTTGCAAACACATTATACAACGAAACAACAAAAAAACATATGCAAAAATGCCATATGTTTTTTGTAAATTTTCCATATTATAATATTTCGTAATTCTTCAATTTCTGAATAATTTCAATATATTTTTCCGTCTCTTCGTTAAAGTTACCCTCGCAACGGTTTTTGTGATAACGTGCCATTAATTCTGCGTGGCTTTCACAAGTATAAGAGTTTCTTATAAACAAAGCATATTCGCCCTGTGGGTCTGTCATAGTTCTGTCTTCAAACCATCTGCTTGAAATTCTGTCATAATCTACACCCCATGCGTTAGTAATTCCCTCATACATTTCTTCATCTTTGAAGAGTTTGCAAAGCTGGTCAAAATACTCCATAAAATATTCCTTATCTTCCCCTTCCATAATGAACAAACCTTCAGGAAGCTGTTTGTGTGGATTGATTTCAACAGTAATCGGCGTATCTTTTTCAATATTCAACGATACAGTATAACCGTATTGCCACATATTTTCATTCGATGGTGTCTGAAAATAGAAATTACCTAGTCCGTAGTAAATAGGCACATCATTGTGAATTTCCATACCCTGAGGGCAATGTGAATGGGCAACTATAACCGCATCTGCACCACATTCTGCAAGATGCTTGCAGAATTTAATCATACCCGGTCTTGGTACAGGATTAAATTCATTTCCTCCATGGATGTATACAACAACCTTATCTGCATTTTCCTTAGCATCCATAACAAGATGTCCTGTATCATAAAAATCCATTGGTGCTCCACCCGGTTTATTCTTTTCTGCGAAACCGAATTCATGCTCTGCACAGTTAATAATTGCGAGTTTAATACCACATTTTTCAACATAAAGAGGTTTTACTGCATCAGACAGATTTTCACCTGCGCCAACCACTTCCAAACCACTTTTTTTAAGGAAATCAATTGTTTCAAGAACCCCTTCTGTTCCCTGGTCGCCAATGTGATTATTTGCACAAGCCGCAATATCAAACCCCATCTTTTTAATTATGTCAAGAGATTTATGGAGTGAAACAAGAGGAGGTCCTGATTTAACAATCGGTTTGCCTGTATATGTATATACCGTTTCGTTACCATACATTGCAAGGTCATGTTTTTCAACAAGCTCTTTTGCACCATTGGCAACTTTATTTATAAATTCTTCTGTCAGCTGTTCTTCTGTATAATTTCTTACGCAAAAATCACCTGCTATTAAAAATTTCATTATTATTTCCCCCTGTTTTCTTTATTTGCCGAGTTTTTTATCAAAGAAGTCAAGGAAGTGTCTCCAGTCTTCATAGATAATACAATGGCTTCCGCTTCTCATATGGTAACCGATTGTACCCTCATGATAAGGTGTATCATTTTCAACTTTACCTTCCTCGGGGATAATAATACCTGTTTTTCCGTAAAGTTCATACAATTCATTTGCAAGTCTGCAGGAAAGTCTTTCTGCAGCAGGGTCTGCCCATTCATCAAGAGAACAGCTCTGTATATAACAGTTTCTCGGAGCCTGAGCTGCAATTAACATATGCTGGTCAACAGGAAGTGCATCTTCGTCATCGTCAAATTTATGATAATTTCCACAGAACCAGTCTGTGATATTGATGTCCTTGATATGCTCACCTTTTTTACCTCTTAAAACAGCAGCACCTGTACATCCTGAACTGTTTGAATATGCCACAAAAAATCTTGGGTCTGTAGCACCTGCCCAAAGTGCAGTCTTTCCGCCTCTTGAATGACCTGATACTGCAACCTTTGTTGCGTCAAGCTCATCATCTGTTTCAATATAGTCAAGAACTCTTGATGTCCCCCAGCTCCATGCTGAAATAGTAGCCCAGGATTTTTCATCCCTTACTTTATCATATAAAGGATATACTCCTGCTTTATATTCGCATTTTGCCTCCCAGTCAGGAGCAATACACGATGTAAACATAATAAATACTGCGTAGCCTCTTCTTGTAATCTCTTTAATATCAACAAATTCGCAGACCATATCTGTAACTACATTACAGCGTTCTTCTTCGTATTCATGCATTGCATAAACTATTGCAGGAATTTTGCCTGTAATAGTTGTAGGCTGGAAACCATATACTTTCATCGTATATCCTGAAAAGGTTATTGAAACCGTCTTTTTTGTTACTCCGTAGCCAAGATAATTATCTTCTCTTTCAACACAAAACGCAATATCATCAGGTCTTTCCACAGGACGAACACCATATACATATTCTGAAAAAAGGTCCATAATTTCTTTTCTTCTCTTGTTTTCCCATTTTTCAACAGTATCAATTTTTTCTCCGTTAACTGAAGTTAAAAGTTCAGGTATCTTCACAAAGCATCTCCACCTTTTTTAATATTTTTATTGACTCTTTTGAAAATTATGTTATACTAATTTTAGTCAACACCATTGTATCATACCAACAAAAACAATTCAATGAACTATTTTAATGAATAGATATAAAATTAGCACAAATTTAAGATTGGGGTTGTAATATGTCTTACTACATTATTTCCGGACTTGTTCATTATTGCAATGTAAAAGTAAATCAGGTTGAAGAAATGCAGCTTGAAATTATAAACTATTTTGACTTAACCTTCGTGCTTGAAGGTCAAATGACCTATATTATAAACGGTGAGAAAATCGTACTGAACAAAAATGATGTTCTGTTTGCAAAACCTCAAAGTCAGAGAACACGATTAAAAACAACAGAAAAAACGACCTATGTAAGTCTTAATTTCCACACAGAACAAAAAGATATACCTCTGCCCGTTTATATCAAAAACGCGATAACTCCTTCTGTGAGAAAATTGCTGTCAGTTTATCCTGATTCTTATATTCCTGATATAAGCTCCGAAAAAAAATGTGTATATCTGTATAATTACATTCTTCTGGAATTATTGGAATCAATTAATCCAAAATCAGAAAATTTTCATGTAGGGAAAATGCTTGATTATATTACTAAAAATATAACTAAATCCATTTCGCTGAGTGATTTAAGTGAGCACACAAATCTTACAAAGGAATACTGCTCATGGATTTTTAAAAAAGAGACAGGCGAAGCGCCCATCCATTACATAAACAGGCAAAAAATGACTGTTGCAAAAAATCTTATCCAACACAACAAAATGTCCCTTACAGATATTTGCCAGTATTTAGGATTCGATAATTACAATTACTTTTCACGTCTCTTCAAAAAATATCACAATTCATCCCCTGTTTCTTTCAAAAAGCAATAACTGTTCTGTATAAAAAATACCAACAGACTTAAGTCTGTTGGTATTTTAAATCTGCAAATTAAAGTGCAGCCTTTGCTTTTTCAACAAGTGCTTTGAAAGCTTCTGCATCAGAAACAGCAAGTTCAGCAAGAACCTTTCTGTTTAATGTGATTTCAGCCTTCTTAAGACCGTTCATGAACTGTGAATATGAAATTCCGTTCATTCTTGCAGCAGCGTTAATTCTTGAAATCCAGAGCTGTCTGAATTCTCTCTTTTTCTGCTTTCTGCCTACATAAGCATATACAAGAGACTTCATTACAGCCTGGTTAGCTGTTCTGAACTGTTTGCTTTTCGCACCTCTGTATCCTTTTGCAAGCTTTAATATTCTTTTATGACGTTTTCTTGTTGTAACAGCGCCTTTAATACGAGCCATTTATATTACCTCCAGTTTTTCTCAATTAATTATTTGTAAGGGATTAACTTCTTGATTACCTTAGCATTAGCAGGTGATGCATATGCCATTTTTCTTAATCCTCTTTTTCTTTTTGTTGTCTTCTTGGTTAAGATGTGGCTTCTGTAAGCACTGCCTCTTTTTACTTTACCGGTTTTTGTTAAGCTGAATCTTTTTGCTGCAGCTCTGTGTGTTTTTAACTTAGGCATTTTTTTGTTCTCCTTCCGAAATTTATAATATTGTATTAGTTTTTAGGGGCAATGAACATTGACATATTCTTACCCTCAAGCTTAGCTTTTTTATCTACTGTCGCGATATCAAGCACAGCATCAGCAAACTTATTGAGCACTTCCTCGCCTGCTTTAACGTAAGCTACTTCTCTGCCTCTGAATCTTACAGTAACCTTAACCTTATCCTTTTTCTCAAGGAACTTACGTGCCTGATTGATTTTTGTGTTAAGATCATGATCGTCAGTTGCAGGTGAAAGACGGATTTCTTTGATGTTTACAACATTCTGGTTTTTTCTTGATTCCTTTTCTCTCTTTGCTGCGTCAAAACGGAATTTACCATAGTCCATAATCTTACATACGGGCGGGTTTGCATTCGGTGAAATTTTCACCAAATCAAGATTTCGCTGAACAGCAATATTAAGTGCTTCCTTTGCACTCATAATACCTAACTGTTCGCCACTGTCAGAAATAAGTCTTATTTCCTTATCTCTGATCTGCTCATTAATCATATGCTCCTGTTTACTGCTAATAACTATACACCTCCATAATCACGGTTCAAAAAAAAGAACCGCCCAAAGCAGTCCTCCCCTGTAAAAACATAAAGTTAATCAGTTATTAACCCTTTCACTTCGCTCAGGGTGAGATAAATCTACTTTGTTGTACAAATATAATATCATCATTTTCCTGCTTTGTCAATACTTTTTTATCTTTTTTTGCAACTTTAACTTTCAATATGCGTTTTAAATTGACAAATATACTATAATTATGATATCATAGTAGTAATATTTATAAGGGTGGATTATGCGTTGAAAAAATTAAGGATAAACTCTCATAAACTAAGTTTCCGTCTTGTCCTGATTTTCATACTCCTTGTGTTGGCTGTTATGGTTACGGCAGGTACTGTCCTTTTCAGCAGTATCCGTTCAATTTACCGACAGCAGTTTCAAAACACAATGAATGAGCAGTTTGACGGAAGTATTTCCAAAGCGCTTGTTCTTGCACTCGGTGAAGAAAATCCTGACGAAAAAATTCTCCAGGTTATGGAAACCTTTGCTTCAAACAGACTTGGAATAAACGCAAACAGAAATTACTTTGTCCTGAATATTAATGCCGATGTGCTTGGTTCAAGTATAGATGATACTGTATCTTTAGATATTACTGATAACATAATAACTGCCATGTCGGGAGAAGTCGGCGATGAAATCAAGCCTGATGGTTTATTTATGGATTACGCATGGCCTGTAAAGGATAATGACACTGTAAAATATATTGTCTATGTAAGAGACAATAAGGAAGATGTAAACACAATTACGAACAAAATGTTTAATGTAATTATGCAGTCTGTTTTGTATGGTGCGTTGCTTGCTATATTTATTGGTATATTTATGAGCCGTACCATTACCGCTCCTATACGAAATCTTACACACAAAGCAAACAAAATGGCAGAAGGTAAGTTTGATACATTTATTGATTCCAAAGGTGATGACGAAATAAGTCAGCTGACAGATACCTTTAACATTATGGCATCAAAATTAAAACATATCCTTGATGAGATATCTACAGAAAAAGATAAGATAGAAGTTATTTTAAAGAGTATGGCTGACGGTGTTATTGCATTCGATGCAAAAGGTAACTCAACTCATATTAATCCTTCTGCTGCAAAAATGCTTTCAATTGACAGACGAGGTCATTACAGCTTTACAGAGCTTTTTAAACGTTACGGACTTAATCTTGATTTTAATGAGGTACTTAATAACAAAGAAGGCGTAAGCGAAGAATTTTCTTTGGACGATACTGCTATAAAATTAAGATTTGCTCCATATAAAACCGACTCAATGATAACTGAAGGTATTATAGCAGTTTTTCAGGATGTAACAGTTCAGCAAAAGCTCGAACTTTCCCGAAGAGAATTTGTTGCAAATGTTTCTCACGAACTCAGAACTCCTATAACCAATATAAAAAGTTATTCGGAAACGCTTCTTGATAATGAAATTGAAGAGCCTGAAATTCAGAAAAACTTTCTTGGCGTTATTAACAATGAAGCAGATCGTATGGCACGACTTGTTCAGGATTTACTTGTTCTTTCTCAGCTGGACAGTTCAAAATCAGTTTTGAAATTTGAAAAAGTTAACCTTAACAAATTTATAAACGAAGTTATTAATGTAATGAGTATTGAGGCTAAGAAAAAACAACAGATTCTTACATTTATTGAAAGCGGAAAAAATATCAATGTACCTTTAGATAAAGACAGAATAAGTCAGGTTATCATAAATATAGTGTCAAACGCTATAAAATACACACCTGAAAAAGGAACGATAAACGTTCTTACAGGACAACAGAAAGATTTTGCCTATATAAAAGTAACAGATACAGGAATGGGTATCCCTGAAAAAGACCTGCCAAAGCTTTTTGAAAGATTTTACAGAGTTGACAAAGCTCGTTCGAGAAAACAAGGAGGAACAGGTCTGGGTCTTGCTATTGCTAAGGAAATTACTGAAGCTCATGGTGGTTCCATTCATATAGACAGTATTTATAATAAAGGTACTGCTGTTACCATAAAATTACCATTAAAAGAAACGAACCTTTAAATTTTATCGTAATATCTTGAAAGGAATGATTTTAACAATGGATAAAAAGCTGAGAAAATCACTTTTCGGTTTTAAAAAGAAAGATGTTGTAAACTATCTTAACGCTTACAGCAACGAAACACAAATCGCCCTTGATGAAAAGGATGATTTAATAAGCGACCTTACAAAAGAAAACGAAGAACTGAAAGCAAAGCTTGAAAAATTCGAAGAACAAAATCGTTTTGTAGGGGATGCACTCTTAAACGCTGAAAAGAAAGCTCACGAAATTGTTATAGAAGCTGAAAAAAAGGGAATGGAACGCAAAGCAGAAATTGATGGTGAAATCAAACATGCATCCCTTGTTTTAAAAAAGCTTAATGAAGAAATCAAACAGCTTCGTTCAAGTCTTATGGTTTCAGTAAATAAATACCAGAACGAACTTGATACCATAATCAAAGCATCAGACCCCAAAAACGAATAAATCTTGAAAGGCGGTAAACATAATGAAAGAATTACTTGAAATTTTACAGTCAGACTGTACAATAACACCTGAAAACATAGCCAAAAAGCTTAACCTTGATAAAGATACTGTTAAAGAGAAAATCAAAGAGCTTGAAGAAAACGGTATTATCGCAGGCTATCAGGCTGTAATAAACTGGGATAAGTTTGATACAGAATCTGCTCCTACAGTTTTTATAGAACTTAAAATTGCCCCCCAGGCAGGAAAAGGCTTTGACAGAATTGCCGAAAGAATTTGTCAGTTCCCTCAGGTTAAGACAGTTTACCTGATGTCCGGTGGTTACGATTTATTTGTTTCTGTTCAGGGTGAAAGTATGAAAGAGGTTGCTCTTTTTGTTGCAGAAAAGTTTGCTACATTAGAAGGCGTTACATCTACAACAACCCATTTTATATTAAGAAAATACAAAGAGGATGGCTTTATGCTTAACACTACAGATGATGACAACAGGCAGGTGATTACGCTTTGAATTTAGAAAACAAGATTTCATCCGTTGTTACAGACATCAAGCCATCAGGAATAAGAAAATTTTTTGATATTGCAGCAGAAATGAAAGATGTTATTTCGTTGGGTATCGGCGAACCTGATTTCGTTACCCCCTGGCATATAAGAGATGCAGGTATTGCATCTTTGGAAAAAGGACAGACTTATTATACATCAAATCATGGTCTTGCTGAATTAAGACAGGAAATCTGTTCATACATGGACAGACGTTTTAATCTGCAATACAACCCTGAAAATGTACTGGTAACAGTAGGTGGAAGCGAAGCTATAGATGCTTGTATCCGTGCCACCATAGAAATTGGAGACGAGGTTATTATTCCCGAGCCTTGTTTTGTTTGCTATGAGCCATGCGTAAGACTTGCAGGCGGAATCCCCGTTCCTTTGGTTACTACTGCAGAAAACAATTTCAAGCTTACTGTCGACTCTCTCAAAAAAGCAATTACACCAAAAACCAAATTACTTATACTCCCCTATCCTAATAACCCTACAGGTGCTATTATGACAGAGAAGGAGCTTTTAGACATTGCTAAAGTGCTTGAGGAAACTGAAATACTTGTTCTTTCAGATGAGATTTATGCAGAGCTTACATATTCAACAAAGCATTTTTCGATTGCAAATATCAAGGAAATGAAACAAAGAACTATTGTTATCGGTGGTTTTTCAAAGTGTTATGCAATGACAGGCTGGAGACTTGGTTATGCTATAGGTGATGAAGTTATCATTAATGCAATGACTAAAATTCACCAGTTTGCCATTATGTCTGCTCCTACAACAAGTCAGTATGCGGCTATTGAGGCTTTAAAAAATGGTGATGACGATATTGAACGTATGGCCGGAGAATACGATGAACGACGCAGATACATAATAGACCGTTTCAATAGTATCGGTCTTGAATGTTTTGAAGCTCAGGGAGCCTTTTACGTTTTCCCTTGCATTAAAAGTACAGGTATGAGTTCTGAAACATTTTGTAAAACCCTTCTGCAGGAAAAACATGTTGCTGTAATTCCCGGTAATTCATTTGGTCAGTCAGGAGAAGGGTTTGTCCGTGTTTCTTATGCCTATTCTATTGAAAAGATAGAAAAAGCACTTGACAGAATTGAAGAATTTGTAAAAGAACTGAAAGAGAAATAAATGGAAAAATTTGCAGTTATAGATATTGGTTCCAACTCCGTACGAATGGGGATTTATTCTGATGAAAACGGATTTTGTGAGCATTACAGAAAAAGAATTAATACACGCCTTGCCCAAGGCTTAAATAATGGTAATCGTCTAAGTAATGACGCTATGGCAAGAACAATTGATGCACTAAAGGATTTTGTTGATTATTTTAATAAAAATAGTATAAAAACAGTAATAGCTGTTGCCACAGAAAGCCTGCGACGGGCAGAAAATGCATCTTTTTTCACTGACTGGGTAAAAAAAGAAACAAACATTGATATTGAAATTATAGATGGAGAAAAAGAAGCAGGATACGGTATGTATGCAGCATCAACCACAGTAAAACTATCTTCTTATTACGTTCTTGATACAGGTGGAGGAAGCTTTGAGCTTTCCCTTGTGGAAAAAAGTAAGCTTATTGACCATGTATGTATGCCCTATGGTGCAGTAGTTTTAAATGAAGCTTTTTCTCCTGACACCAAAGGTATTGAAGAAATGATGTGTTGTCTTGAACAAAGGCTTAAGGAAACTTCTTTTGTAAAATCAAACAGTTACCCTGTTATTGCCTTAGGTGGTTCTGTTAAAGCTCTTGCTGTTGCAAATAAAATGTTTGGTGATGTGGATGGTAAAAAAATTTCTGCAGATACAGCATTTGAACTATTTGATGAAATATTTATAACCCCACCTGAGGAAAGGTGTGAAAAATTCGGTATGGAGGATACACGAAAGGATATCATAGTTGCCGGCCTCTCGCCACTTATCACGCTTTTATCAATAACCAATTCTGAGGAAATATATTTCTGCACAAAATCAATTCGGGACGGTGTTGCTGCAGAATATATAAATAAATTCAATGAAAACTTATTTTAAATACGCAAACGATAATAAAAGATACCATACTCTTAACTACTATACCCTGCGAAAATTTTCACGCAGGGTTTTTAAAGCTTCAGTTAATGCAGGCTTTTCATGTCCCAACATTGACGGAACAATAAGCTTTGGCGGATGTACTTACTGTACAAGCGGAGCAAGTGAATTTACTCTTCCCTCTTATGTTTCTGTTACCAAACAAATAGAAAAAGAAAAGGAACGCATTTTCAAAAAATGGGGAGAGGTTGGTATCATAGCTTATTTTCAGGCAAATACAAACACTTATGCTCCTGTGGAAAGACTTGAAAAATTATATCAGGAAGCTTTAAAAAGTAATGTTGACGGAATAAGCATAGCTACCCGATGCGATTGTCTTGAAGAGGATAAATTAAATCTCCTTTCTGAATTAAACAAAAAAACAAACCTGACTGTAGAATTGGGACTCCAGACAATTTTTGATGAAACTGCACAAAAAATAAACAGAGGCCACGACTTTGCAACCTTCCTTGAAAGCTACACAAAGCTTAAAGACAGAGGCATACGTGTCTGTGTTCATATTATAAACGGGCTTCCTGACGAAACAAAGATTATGATGCTGAAAACTGCCGAAGAATTAGGAAAACTGCAACCTGACGGAATTAAAATTCATCTTCTGCATATAATGAAGAACACTAAAATGGCTCTTGATTATGAAAAAGGTCTGATTATTCCTATGACTATGGAAGACTATATAGAAACTGTATGTAATCAGCTTTGTTATCTTCCCGAGGAAACTGTTATCGAAAGAATAACAGGCGATGGTTCAAAAGAAAACCTGATTGCCCCTAAATGGAGCCTTAATAAAATTGCAGTTCTCGGTGGAATTGATAAGTTTATGAACGATAATAATTTAATACAGGGAATGTATTTCAAATAAAAAACGGTCTGTTTCACAGACCGTTTTCTTCTTTTAAGTTTTCTAAAGCTACTCTCACTGCTTCAATTACAAAAGCAGTAAAAGTACAATTTTTACCCTTTATAGCACTTTCTACTTCTTCAATAATATCGTTAGGAAATCGTATACACTTATTTGTTGTAGGTGGAATTGACGGTATTTTAAATTTTTTCATATAACCACTCCTTGCAATACTATTATATTTGCAATTTTCTTTACCGTATGCATAACAATTGTATTGCATTAGTGTGTATATTATGCTATAATATATACACATTAAAAAAAGGAGCTTTGTATGAGTACCCTGAAAGAAACAATAATCTATGACCTTTTTACAGGCTTATACACAAAAGAATATTTCAGGAAAATGTTAAAAGAACAACAATCCCCCTGCTGTGTTGTTACCATTACTGTTGAAAATATAAATGGCAATGTAATACTTGATATAAGCAAGTATCTTCAGAAACATTTATACATATCTTCAAGAATTGAAAGCAATAAATTTTCTGTTATCATCCCTCCAAGTGATAAAGCTGAAAAATTCATTTCTGATTTTTCGGCAACAATAATAAAAAATCAGCAAATTTCTGTTTTTATAGATAAAAAATAACTGCCTTGCTTTTAGCAAGGCAATTATTTTTATTCAATTGTACATTCGCCCTCAAATTCTGACAAAAATACATTATCTTTATATGCATTGATATTTTTTATTACAACATTTTCAAGATACTCAGGGGTATCAACCATATGTTTTGTTATTTCACTTTCTCTTACAGTGTGAAATTCACCTTTTAAAAGCTCGATAAGAGGAGCCTCGCTCTTGTTATCCTTATCACAGAAAACTCCGTCAATAACCACACTTCTAAGTGCTGCTCCTGGCTTGAACCATTCGCTTCGTGCTGATGTGGTAATTGCACAATCAGCATCTTTTCCACAGAAAATATTTTCAATTTTAGAATCAGCCAGTGAGACGTTTATCATAACACCTACGCCATGATTTACATGAACATTTCTTACACATATTCTGCTCATATCTCCAACCTCGTGAGGCTTTACATAAGTCCATGCTTTCTGTCCTATTCTTATGATAGTATTTGGACTTTGATTTATGCCGTCAGAAATATCGGTAACTGAATCGACAGTTATATCATAAACTCTTATTCCGTCCATACAACGAAGCCCCACAGTTGCCCATTTGACAGAACATGCCATTATATTACTGATATAAATATGGTGAATATCGTAACTCTTTCCCTCAACCTTGAAGTTTTCCTTAACAAAAGTACCCATAAGACCTGTCAGGGCAACAACATCATCACCACAAACACCGTATATATTTTTTATAGTGATATTATAGCATCCACCACGGATATCAATACCATCCTGATTCGGATAATCGTCTTTTGCTTCAAATGTGATGTTTTCGATAAGTCCGTTACAACAAAAAATAAAATGATTTGCCCACCATCTCTGATTTTTCATTTTAAGTCCTGTAACAGAAAACCCATCAACATTTGTCATTAAAATCATATTATTAACTCTTATATGAGGCATTCCGTCTTTACCCGATGTGCTTTCTGTATGACCGTTATGAACACCACCATCAAGAGTTGCATTGCCGATACCGTTAATATGTATGTTTCTCTGTGTACCCTTCTGGCTTGTACGAAGCTCTTCGTCATAGAAATTTTCATTTCTGAAAATATTGTCAAAACAACCTGTAGCCTGCACAAGATACGCATTATCAATCACAATCTGTATATCACTTGGAAGAAGTATTGCTTCATCAATAACCCATTTCGGTTCATTTGTTCTTTCGTTTACTCTTGGAATTACAACCTTATCAGCACCTGTTTCTTTTGCTAATTTAACAGCATTCTGAATTGACTGACTGTCAGTTTCACCCATACACTCAGGGCAGTTTGGTGTATAAAAATTTTTCATTTTCCCTCTCCTTTAGAAATTTCTTATATCAGGATTGAGTTCAACAGGAGAATCGCCTTTAAACTCAATTTCACCGTAAATACCTTCAACACAAGCTTTCATCATTTCAGGAGACGGAGCATAAGCATTAATGAAGATATCTGCATTTTCAAGCATTGTGAAATGCACATAAGGATAACCAAACGATATTCCCACAGATTTTTCCTTACCGTTGGTAAATCCGTAGAAATATGTTTCCATTTCCTTTCCGTAAAGACACGGAAGACCCATAGGCTGATGCTGTCTTATATAAACAGCATATACAATAAGGTCGCTTTCTGCTGAAACCCTGTCCATATCTTCATTATTAACAAGACGTCTCTGAATCTTAACATTTGCTCCTCTGTCTTCAAATTCTTTTTTCAAAGGTTCAAGAAGCTCAACGATAGAATCCGAATGACTTGAAGCTATAATGGTAACATTCTTAATTTTTTCTTTATTGAATGGAAGCCTGCTATTTCTGTCTCGAACTAAAGTTACACCGCGTCTTGCAACCTCAAGATTAATTTTTCTTGTTTCAGCCACTAAATCCTCTGCCTTACCTACAACGTGGCGATAACCCTCCTCAAACATGCCAAGCTTTTCCTTCATATCAAGAACTCTCTGACATCCGTCATTAATTCTTTCTTCTGAAATTCTTCCATCACGAACTGCATTACAAATAATTTCATTTGTATCTGCCATACAGCCGAGTATTACATCATTACCTGCATTTACAATTTCAACAATTAATTCTTCATAAGGTAAAAGAGTAAATAGTGCGCCCATAGCAATAGAGTCGGTTATTACAACACCCTTAAATCCCATTTTTTCTTTTAAAAGATCTGTTGTTATTTTCTTTGAAATTGTAGCAGGTCTGTAAAGACCGTTGATTTTAGAATCATCAACAGCAGGAAAGGCATGGTGAGATGTCATAATTGAATATACACCACCATCAATTACACCCTGGAAAATTCTGCCTTGTTCTTCCCACCACTCATCGTAGTTTGTATTTAATTGCGTCGGGCAGAAGTGTGAATCTCTGAATTCAAATTTATCTCCGCCCGGAAAGTGCTTTGCGGTTGCTGCAACCCCCTGAGACTGTGTGCCTGCTATATGTGCATTTGCAAGTTCTATCTGTCTTTCAGGTTCTGATGCTCTGTAAGTACGAAGCATCTGATTTGTACGTTTACTTCCTACATCTACAACAGGAGCCCATCTCCAGGTTGCCCCTGCACAGCGAAGCTCTTTTGCAATTGCTACACCTAAATCATAGCAAAGCTGAACATCATTAGCTGCACCAAGAGTCATAGCACCTACACCTCTTGATAAATCCTTAAAAGTATCTGCCGCACCTGATTCGCAGTCAAGAGAAGTGAGAGCAGGAATTTTATAAACATCTGACTCTTCCATAATCCACTGACCGTATTCTGCACTTGTATCAGTAGTTTCCTTGTCTGCCATATCCTGGTCAAGACCACGGCTTCCCATACCCGTCTGTGCCCAGAGTGTTCCAAACTTCTCCTTTAAGAGATAAGCGTCTCTTTCTTCCTTTGTTCTTAAAGTTTCAGGAACTGCCCCCAATACACGGGTTGTTCTGTGAATATCCCACTGATATCCAAGAAGCATCTGTCCAACTTTTTCTTCGAGAGTTAACTCCGATAATAATGGTTTTTTCATAACTTTTCCCCTTTTTTGTATATATTGTCATAAAAGTTCAATATTTTGCACTTTAGGACTCTTGTAGTTTGGTACAGTATACCATAAATTCATAATAAATCAATACATTTTATCATTTATTTTTTGCATTTTATTAAATAATTTTGTGCAAAAAATTAACCCTCAAAAATTTTCCTTTTGAGGGTTAAGTTATTATATTTCAGGTTTAAAAGAGGGCATCAGCTGAAGCTTAAACAAATTATTTTTATGTTTTGTGTCAATTATTTTTTTTGTTTCTTCATTGTCGATTTTCCCTTCACGGATATATCGGTCAAGCTCTGCGTAGGTAAAACCTAAATTTTCTTCATCTGTTTTTCCGCAAAGTCCGTCGATGGGAACTTTATCCACAAGAACATCAGGCAAATTTAAAACTCTGCCGATTTCCTTTACCTCGGTTACTGTGAGATTGCACATAGGAGAAAAATCTCCTGCCGCATCTCCATATCGTGTGGAATATCCCACCCAATCCTCCGAAAGATTGCAAGTGTTTACCACTCTTCCGTTACAGCTTTGCGAAACTGCATAAAGAGTTGTCATCCTCACTCTTGGAGGAATATTGGTTCTCGTCTGTGATGTTATATCCAATTCCTTCGGCATTGCATTTATAACACCATCAACTGCATCTTTAACATTAATTACATAATGCTTTATGCCAAGATGCTCCACCAGAAGGTGTGCCATATCAATATCATGTTGCTGACCACAAGGCATCAACACTCCAATAACTCTGTTTTTTCCCAACGCTTCAACACATAAAGCTGCAGCAACAGAACTGTCTTTTCCTCCTGATATTCCTACTACTGCATTGCAATTCTTTCCGTTTTCTTCAAAAAAATCTTTTATCCATTTAACACAATCGTTTTTTACCTTTACAGCATCAAACATTATTTATCCTCTCCTGTTACATTAATCTGACACATTTTCATTGTGGTGAGAGCCGCATTATGGCTCTCTTTGGTTACACCTGCACAACAGCGTGCATCTACATATATTTCTGTTTCAGGGAAATTTGCCTTTAATAAAAGTGCATTTGATACAACACAAATATCTGTACAAAGACCAAATAACTCTATTTTCACATCGCTTATATCAAATCTTTCTCCAATTAACTGTGGCAAATCTACACTTCCGAAAGTTAATTTTTCAACCCTTATAACATCTTTCCCCTGCAAAGCATTTTCTATCTGTGAATTTAAATTCCATCCCGATGTTCCCTTTACACAATGCATAACAGGAAGCTTTTTACCTTCTGCAGTATCAGAATAATTCTCAAAATGTGTATCATAAGTTACGTAAATACTGCCATTATGATTTCTGATTTTATCTACGGCTTTTTCAACTATTCTCTGTGCTTCATCAGTTCCCAAAGACCCGTCAATGAAATCATTTTGCATATCAACAACAACCAATATTTTTTCCATAACGATTTACCACCTTTAAACATTTTTTAAAAAGTTAACGGCACTAAAAAGTGCCGTTTCAAATTTCACATATTCGTTTTATTCCCACTCGATTGTGCCGATTGGCTTTGGAGTGAGGTCGTAGAGGACACGGTTGATGACTTCTACTTCATTTGTGATACGATTTGTGATATGGTGAAGAACGTCATATGGTATTTCTTCTATTGTTGCGGTCATTGCGTCTGTTGTGTTTACAGCACGGATAATTGCAGGCCAACCTTCATATCGCTTTTCGTCTTTAACGCCTACGCTCTTTACATCAGGAACAGCAATAAAATACTGCCATACTTTTGTTGCGAGACCATTTTTATCAAATTCTTCTCTTAAAATTGCATCTGCTTCTCTTAATGCATTAAGACGATCCCTGGTAATAGCACCCAGACAACGAACACCAAGTCCCGGACCCGGGAATGGCTGTCTGTCAACCATTTCAGCAGGAAGCCCCAAAGCTTTACCTACAACTCTTACTTCGTCTTTATAGAGAAGTTTAATTGGTTCAACCAATTCCATTTTCATTTCTTCAGGAAGTCCGCCAACATTATGATGGGACTTAACCGGCTTGCCGCTTTCTTCCGCTTTGATTGATTCTAAAATATCCGGGTAAATAGTACCCTGTGCTAAAAAATCTATACCTTCAAGTTTTGAAGCTTCTTCATCAAATACAACAATGAATTCACCACCGATAATTTTACGTTTCTTTTCAGGATCAGCAACACCCTCAAGCTTTGATAAAAATCTGTCAGTAGCATCAACGTAGATTAAATTAGCATCAAGCTGATTTTTGAATACTTCGATAACTGCTTCGCTTTCGCCTTTACGCATAAGTCCGTGATTTACGTGAACACATACTAACTGTTTTCCAATAGCTTTAATTAAAAGCGCTGCAACAACAGAAGAATCTACTCCCCCTGAAAGTGCAAGAAGAACCTTTTTATTTCCCACCTGTGCACGAACTGCATCTACTTGCTGGGCTATAAACTTTTCTGCCAAATCCTTTGTAAGGATACGTTCCATATTATCGGGTCTTTTGTTTGAATCCATGCTATATTCTCCTTTAATGTAATTTTATTCTAATATTATACACGATTTTTTCTTAAAAATCAAGAGAATATATGTATTTTTTTATTATCTTGCAATTGGCGCAATATCATTTTCACTTAATCCTAAAATTTCTGCAACCATATCTGCATTGGAATAATTTGTATGTTCACTTATAACATGAGCATCACTGCCAAAAGTAAACTTACATCCACATTCCTTTGCGAGTCTGAACATACGGATATCTTCGTCAAGTGTTGAAATGTCTTCAGGAGTTTCTTTAACAATATGGAAAACATTAATTTCCATTGCAATATTTTTGTTTGCTGCTGCATCAAATGCCCTTTTATATTGGTCATCGGTAATTATTTTATTTAAAATTGTTCTGTCATAAGGAGTGGCTACTGCCCAGAAAGGATGTGCAATTGAAGTTATATATTTTGAAAACTCACAATTAATAATATCATAAAAAGCATCAAACATAAATTCGATGTGCTTTTCATATGGCTCATAAAAGCTTTTCGGCATCATCATATGCGTATGGGAATTAGGAACAATCAAAAAATCAAAGCTTTCAACATGCTCCTTTGATACAGCAATGCTCTTTTTAAAAGGGTCATACTCACACTCTGCACCAAAATAAAACTTTACTTCTTCATTTTTAAACTCTTCAAGTTCAGGCTTAATTTGAGAAATATAATCATAATTCTGAGTTAAATAATAATTTTCAGGATTCATTTTCACAGTTTTATAATACTGTGAATCTCCCGCTTCGCTCCCCCAAAAATGATTTGCAAAGCCCAATTTATTAAGACCATGTTTTTTCGCACTGTTTAAATAATTTTCTACAGTACCTGTTTTATTGGGGGCACATAAGGATAAATTAGTATGTATATGAAAATCATGATTTACATTCATTTTAGACACTTCCTTTGCTTTTTAATTAAAGAGGACTGTAAAAAGTCAACAGAAAATTTTACAGTCCTCTAAAAATTATTTATTGAAACCTATAAACTTATAGCTTTCCAGAATTTGAAAATATTTTGCAAGTCTTTCATAAAGAGGTTCAGCTTTTTCACCGAATTTTTCCTTTACAATGATACCTATTTCAACAATAGTCTTTTCCCCATCTATAATCGGCCATACAAAGCTTCCGTTTTCATCAAGATGAACGTAAGTAACAGGTGGCTTTTTAAACAGCTTTTGTGCAATCTTATTAAAAACACCTTTGTTTTCCACCTCAATAGTTACCATTTCATTTTCATCCTTAGTCCATTTGTATGACGGATTACGAAAAGGTTTATTTTCAAGATAGTTTTCAGAAATTATATTCTTTTTTCTCATAAGCTTTTACGCTTCTTCCAGAGTGAGAATTTAAGAAGACTTAAAATAACGAGTCCGAATACCACTAATGAAAGAACAGCATCTGCATATACAGGAAGATTTAAAAGTCCCGAAAGGTCAATTAATTTATCAACACCGAATACGGTGAGTATAGCAAGAAGTATACCTACTAAACCTTCTCCAGCAATCATACCTGAGCAGAAAAGAATACCATCATTCACAATTTCCTTCTTTTCATCTTCATTCTTCTTAAGCTTGTCCATAGCAAGACGAACAAGACCACCTACCATAATGCATGCATTAAGATGAACAGGAAGATACACACCGATAGCAAATGGAAGAACAGGGATTCCTAAACATTCAACCAATACTGCAATAGCGATACCTACAAATACAAGTCCCCATGGGAGATTTGCATTCATAACACCTTCAACTATCATTTTCATAAGTGTTGCCTGTGGTGCTGCAATTTCTTCAGAACCAAAGCCCCATGCAGAATCAAGAAGATATAATGTTCCACCAATCGCAAATGCAGCTGCTATAACACCAATAACTTCTGCTATCTGCTGTTTTTTAGGTGTTGCGCCTAAAAGGAAGCCTGTTTTAAGGTCCTGAGAAGTATCGCCTGAAATTGCTGCCACAATACAGATAATAGAGCCAATTGCTATAGCACTTGCCATACCTGTTGCGCCAACCATACCTGTTGATTTAAGAATGATTGTAGCAACTAAAAGTGTAGCAATTGCCATACCTGAAACAGGATTGTTACTGCTGCCTACAAGACCAACCATTCTTGAAGAAACAGTTGCAAAGAAGAAACCGAATACTACAATAATTACTGCACCTAAAAATGTTACAGGAATTGCAGGAACAAGCCATATAACAATAGTTAAAACTAAAATCATTGCTAAAACAAAAACCATATTAAGCTCTTTGTCTGTACGAAGTTCACCTGATTTTCCTGCACCTGCCATACTCTTAATAGCACCTGCAAATGTAGAAACAATCAGAGGAATTGACTTAACAAGGCTTATAATACCACCAGCTGCCAAAGCACCTGCACCGATATAACGAACATAGCTTCCCCAGATGGCACTTGCACCGCCCTCAGCATACATTTGTGCAATAGGTGCTGTTCCCGGAGCCATAATTGCTTCACCGCCAAAAAGAACAATCAGAGGAATTAATACAACCCAGCTTAAAAGTCCGCCTGAGAACATATAAGATGAAATCTTAGGACCACAAATATAACCTACACTCATTACAGCAGGATAAATCTGTGTTCCGATTTCGCCTGCGAAACCCTTTACAACAATTGATGCTTCACTCTTAACAACCTTAAGTCCGTCAATTATGAACTTAAATAATGCAGCAAATCCCATACCTGCAAAAACTGTTGCAGCACTTGAACCACCGTTTTCGCCTGCAAGAAGAACTTCTGCGCAAGCAGCTCCCTCAGGATACGGAAGAATACCATGTTCCTTAACAATTAATGCGTTTCTTAAAGGAACCATAAAGAATACACCAAGGAGACCACCAATTAATGCAATTAAAGTAATCTCAACAAGGTCAGGCTTTGACATAACTCCGTCCTTTGCCCAAAGGAAAAGTGCAGGAAGTGTAAATATTGCACCTGCTGCCAAAGACTCACCGGCCGAACCGATAGTCTGCACTATATTACTTTCGAGAATTGAATTTTTTCTCATAATTATACGAATTACACCCATAGAAATAACAGCTGCAGGAATAGATGCTGAAACAGTCATACCTACACGAAGACCAAGATATGCATTTGCAGCACCAAATACTACAGAAAGAATAATACCCATAATTATAGATGTTACCGTTATTTCAGGAGTAACCTTTTCAGCCGGAATATACGGCTTAAAATTATTGTTTGACATCTTTCTTTCTCCAATCTTTGTTTATTGTACAAAATCTCAAATATTATATCATTTTTTTTACTTTTTGTCAATGAAGCAATAATGTACCTATAACTCAATTTTCTGCGGAATAATTTTTTTGGTGAGATTTCGCAGAAAAATTGATTTCAACATATAAAAGTAGGCATAATTTTGAACTATGCCTACAAAATTCCGAAACTGATATTGGGGATGTGTATATTCACTATTGATATTAATATTTTATATATCCTATTATTTTTCTTGAATCGTCATAAATTGTACCGTTTTCTATCCATCCTATTATTGCTCTTGAATCATTATAAATTGTGCCATTTTCTATCAATCCTGTTATTCTTCTTGATTCATCGTAAATTGTACCGTTTTCTATCCATCCTACTACTCTCCTCGAATCATTATAAATAGTTCCATTTTCCGCAAAACCACTAACTGCACCTGCTTCATTATGTATAGTGACATTACTTGTCTCCTTTTTTTGTCTGCCAACCGAACCAGATACACTTCCACTTTTATTCCCATAGGTTTCTGAGTATGCATTAGACGGCATATCAGGTAGAGAAAGTCCCTTTTTAATAAATAACAATATTAATAAGGGCGGTAAAAATAATGTTATTATAGGTGCCATCAACAATATATTAAATTTTTCTGATTTGAATAACAAAGATATTGCTATTGAAAGAGCTATGACTATGTATACAAGCAATTCCCACAATTCATACCAAATCGATGATATGTTTCCTGAAAACATATAGCATATATCGAGAATTATTAGATATACGGATACTATTAACAAACCACACTTTATATAGCTAAATAAATGATCCTCAGTATAATACCCATAATCTTTAAAAAATACTTCTCCATATCTGCCTAACAATTTTTTTCTAAAACAAAAAAATATTATTCCTACTAACCAATACCATATACTCCCCATAAAATTTGAAACCAAACTAGAAACACTATCCATATTAATTCCTCCTTGAACTTAATAGTAGCATTTTTCATCGTGAGCAATAATTGTATGTTTAACACCAACTTCCCATAGCTAAAATCTAACAAATAAAAAATGCGCCTACCAGAGTAGACGCATAAAAACCGCAAACTCCGATAGTCGCTAAACAATACTCAACAAAAGAGGATAAACTCCTGCAATCACCAAGTGGAATTTGCGATTTTTTACAAATTCAAAAAAGTGATTACAGAAGCATAGAGAAAAATCTCTATACAAAAAATATAGAGTTCACCCTTTATTTTGTTGAATTTATTGTTTAGCATAGTTATTATAACACTAATTCAAAAAAACATCAAGTAAATTCTAACAAAAAAAGACACTCTTGATTATGTTTACTAATTATTTATAAAATCTATGGTTTTTAAAAGGTAAAATCGGTAAAAAGTGCGGTTGAAAATTCTTCAACATTTTTCCAACACTTATAAATAACACTTATAAAAAAGGCTCCCTTGTGTAAAGGGAGCTGTCAACGAAGTTGACTGAGGGATTGTTTGACTTCATTATCAATAAACACACATACTCCCTCAAAGTTTTTGTTTATATCGAGATTTGATATTCTTATGACTTTTAATCCATATTGTTCTAAAAACTCTGTTCTCAAAGCATCGTTTTCCATTCCTTTACCTTCATAATGCTGCGAGCCATCCAATTCAATAACAAGCTTTGCTTTAGCACAGTAAAAATCAACAATATATTTTCCTATAACTTTCTGCCTTATAAACCTAATAGGGTATTCTTTTAAGTAATCATACCAAAGGTGCTTTTCTTCTTTCGTCATATTCTTTCTGAGTGTTTTTGCAAGTGGTACAATTTCTTTGTTGTGTTTATAATCCATTACAATCCCTCCGAGTTGCTTCGCAACCCACCTCCCTTTACACAAGGGAGGCTTTTTTATGGTGTTTTCTTGAAAATTATATTATCATTTTTAATGTTTTTAGTCAACACAATCTATTTTTTGCCAATATTATATGTCAACCTTAAAATCTGTTTGAAATTTCAACGAAAAGTCCGTTTCACAGAAAATCGAGTTATAGGATAACGTAAAAAACTGTAATGACAAAAATCATTACAGTTTTGATTTATTTTATTAAATCATTATAAAGTTCTCTAATATTTTTATAAATAAATTCAGGCTTTCCTTTGCTGTTTTGAACATCTTCCATTGTTCCTTCGCCGCTTAAAACAAAAATTGTACTTACTCCTGCATTTATACCACTTGCGATATCTGTGTAAAGTCTGTCTCCCATTACAACAGTTTCTTCTTTTGAAAATCCACATTTTTCCATAGCAAGATAAATCATTTCTGGCTGTGGCTTACCAATAAATAAGGGTCTTCTTTTAGTTGCGTTATAAATCATTTCTGCAACAGAGCCACAATCAGGAACGAAGCCGTAATATGTGGGACATACCCAATCACAGTTTGTAGCAACATAATCAACGCCTTTTCCTAAAAGTATGCAGGCATCTTCGAGTTTTTGGAATGTAAGCTCTGTATCAAAGCCCATACAAAGGCAATCTATACCATCTTCTACTCTGTCTGTAATGTTAAAACCACTGTCTTTAAGCTGCTGACGAAATGATGTTGTTCCGAGAGCATATATTTTTTTGTAATCTTTTTTTCTAAGGTGTTCAACTGTCGCATTTACCGATGTTACAAAATCTTCTGTATTTGCAGTTATTCCCATATTACCAAGCTTTTCTATGTATTTATCAACACTTTTTGAAGAATTGTTGGTAAGAAAAATATATCTTCCACCTGATTTTTTCACATACTCTAAAAAATCCTTTGTTCCGTCGAACAGGTCGTTATCAAGATATATTGTACCATCCATATCAAGAAGAAATAGCTTTTTTTGCTTTAAGTCAGTCATAATTACCTCCAGAAAGACTCTTTTCCTATTGAGACTGCTGATGCTCCACTTTCAAAAGCATCCTCAATTTCTTTTTCAGAATCAATTATACCACCTGCTACAATAGGCATATCAATCTTTGTTTTAAGTTTTTTTATAACCTTTGGTACCACGCCAGGCATAACTTCAACCATATCTGCCTTCAGATTTTTTGCTGTTTCTATTATAGTCTCAACAGAATGTGAGTCTACTATAAAAAATCTCTGAACAGTAAATATACCCAGTCCTTTTGCAAGCTTTATAACATTGTTACGGGTGCTTATTATACCATCAACACCACATTTTTTTGCATATCGTATCCCACATTCATCTTTTGCTATACCTTCAGCAAGATCAATATGGATAAACAGCTTTTTATTTGCTTTATGGACAAGAAGTGCCTGAGATTCTATATCCCATATATTAGGACACAGCATAAAAATAATAGACACATCTGAATTTGTTGCCTTTATAAGCTCATCATTTGTACGCACTGCAGCAATTATATTTTTGTTCATAAATTTATCACCTTGCATTTTTTGTTGCTATAATATCAGAACCAAATACATCTTTTATTATAACATCTCCTGCTGAAATTGGCAACTGTATTCTCGTTTTATTTATAATTTCCATTACTTCGAATACTTTATCTTTTGGAACAGGATTTTTAGTCTTGACAGGTACAAGCTCTCCACAAACTGTTTTTACGGTAGTAGTTATAGTTCTTTTGGGGTTAACACATTCATCCTCAGCGTAAACCTTTCCTCTTGGGCAAGTATTACCACTGACATTTATAACCTTTCCGTCTTCTATTTCAGCAACAAGTGAGCATCCCACAGGGCAAACAATACAAGTTAACTCTCTTTTCATCACTATTCCTCCAACATAAGAAGCAGTTCTTTACTTCCGTCAAATAATTCTTTTTTCACTACTATGCTTTCCATTTCTCCGGGTGCAAGTTTCATTTTCTTTTTGGAAAGCACTTCTTTCCCATCGGCAAGGAGTTTAATTTTTGCATTTCTGAAAACATCTGAAACCCTGAAATATATGGTTATATCCTTTTTTCTTGTTATTGTCTGTGGAACTGTATACCTGATTTTTCCATCAGTTTTTACCGTTACTTCTGTTTTTTCCGAATTTTTGCCCATTACATAATCAAAGGCTGCTCTGCCTGCATTTTCTGCTTCATTTGAAACAAAGTCAACCAAATCGTGAACATGAAGTACATTACCACAAGCAAAAATTCCTTCAACCGATGTCTGACAATCCTGGTCTACAATTGCTCCGCCTGTTATTCTGTCAAGCTCTGCCTGACTGCCTTTACTAAGCTCATTTTCAGGAATTAAACCAACGGAAAGAAGTAATGTATCACAGGGAATAAATTCTTCTGTACCCGAAATAGGCTTTCTCTTTTCATCAACCTGTGAAATAGTTACTCCCTCTACCCTCTTTGTTCCATGTATTTTAGTTACGGTATGACTTAATTTAAGAGGTATATCAAAATCATTAAGGCACTGTTCAATATTTCTTGCAAGGCCGCCTGAATATGGCATAAGTTCACATACGGCATGCACCTTTGCACCCTCTAAGGTCATTCGTCGTGCCATAATTAAACCTATATCTCCGGAACCTAAAATTACAACACTTTTTCCCGGCATAAAGCCTTTCATATTAACAAGCTTCTGTGCTGTACCTGCACTGTAAATTCCTGCAGGTCTGCTTCCGGGAATATTAAGTGCACCCTTTGAACGTTCTCTGCATCCCATAGCAAAAATTACAGCTTTCGCTTCAATCTGAAACACACCGTCTGTTTCGTTGGTAGCTGTTACAACCTTATCCTTTGTTACATCAAGTACCATTGTATTAAGCTTAAAGGGAATATTATACTCTTTTACTTTCTCCTCATACTTTAACGCATATTCAGGACCTGTAAGTTCTTCGCCAAATTTATGAAGACCGAATCCGTTATGAATACACTGCTGAAGAATTCCACCCAAAGAAGAATCACGTTCTAAAATTATAATATCTCTAAGCCCTGCTTCATATGCTGCAACAGCTGCACTCATACCTGCAGGACCACCTCCTATTACAACTAAATCAGTCATGAAAACCAACCTCCTTTGTTTTGCCGATAATCATTTCAGAGTTTCCACCACTTTTGGTTATCTCTTCCATAGGAATATTAAGCTCCTTAGATAAAAGTTCCATAATATATGGCATACAAAATCCACCCTGACAACGTCCCATCTGCGCTCTCGTTCTGCGTTTTACACCGTCAAGGTCTGTTGGCTTAGGATTTGTTCTTATCGCTTTTAAAATTTCACCTTCAGTTACGCTTTCGCAACGACATACGATTTTTCCGTAGGCTTTATCTTTCTTTATTATTTCATTCTTCTGGTCAATATCCAAATCCTTAAAAGCATGCATCGGCTCACGTACAGGGTTGAAATCTTCATTAACAGTCAAATCATAATTCTGTGATAAAAGTATTTCAATAACCTTTTGACCAATTGCAGGTGAAGCTGTAAGTCCCGGTGATTCTATTCCTGCAAGATTAATAAATCCACGCTTAGGAGAAGTAATTATAAAGTCCCCTGTATCGCCTGCTGCGCGCAATCCACAAAAAGATGTTATTGTTTTATTAAAAGGCACATTTCTTACATTTTCAAAGGTTTCCTTAATTATATGTTCAAAACCTTCAGGGGTAGTTGTTTTATCTTCCTTATCCTCTATATTAACAGAAGTAGGACCCGTAAGTAAATTACCATCAACAGTAGGAGAAACCAATATACCTTTTCCCAATTTTGTTGGAATTCTGAAAATAGTGTGAGTTACAAGATTTCCACATTCTTTATCAAGGAGAATATATTCACCTCGTCTTGGCGTAATTTTAAATGAATTATCTCCCACCATTCCTGCAACATCATCAGAATAAAGTCCGGAAGCATTAATTACAATGGCGCCTTCCACAAAATTATCTCCTGAGTAAACCTTATATCCATTCTCTGTTTCATCGATGGCTGTTACCTCAAAATTGCATTTTAATTCCGCTCCGTTATCCATTGCGTTACCTATTGCAGCCAGTGTTAATTCATAAGGACAAATTATAGCACCCGTTGGTGCATATAAAGCGCAAAATGCATTATCACCAATATTAGGTTCAAGCTCCTTAAGACGTTCTCTGTCTATAATTTCCAAATCTTTTACTCCGTTTTTGATGCCTCTTTCATAAAGCTCTTTGACGGTATTTTTATCTTCCTCACTAAAGCCTATTACAAGAGAGCCGTTACGTTTATACTTTACTCCTAATTCTTTTGCTATATCCTCCATCATAACAGAACCTTTTACATTAAGCTCTGCTTTAAGAGAACCTTCCTTTGCATCAAAGCCTGCATGTACTATAGCTGAATTTGCTTTTGTAGCACCCATAGCAACATCGTTCTCTTTTTCTAAAATGCATACTTTCAGTCCGTATCTGGTAAGCTCACGAGCTGTCATTGCACCAACAACACCTGCTCCTATTACTATCGCTCCGTACACAAAAAATCCCTCCAAACATAAAAAAAGACGCAACAAAATAAGCTATATGCTTATTTTGATACGTCTCCAAATCTCTGTATCATAAAAATCATACCATAATTGATAATTTTTGTCAACATATTTCTAAACACTTAGAATTTTTGACACATTAACATGCTATCTTCTGGAATATGTCAAAATTTCAGTGCATATAGTTAAATAGATTTTATCATCGGGAGTGGTTTAATGAAAACGGGCAGCATTGAAACGCGTGCAGTAAAGCTCGCAAATTACATCATTGAAACAAAATGCACAGTCCGCCATGCAGCAAAAAAATTTGGCATATCCAAATCCACAGTACATACAGTGAGAGTAACATAGAAACTTTTTATCTTTCAGGAAACCGACAATTTCATATTGTGGTTTCCTAAATTACAAAAAAGTGTTCCTTGATTTATTTTTTCGAACACTTTTTATATCGAAGTGGCATAACTGTGTGCCTTTTGGGGATTTCCTATTCGTATCTTGTTTCGCAAAAACTCACCGTCAAAACGCTAAATTTTCTCAAAACCATTGAAATTTATGACTAATTATGCTATAATGTGATATATTAGGAAAATTGTTCGGGTAGGTGCTATTGTGGAAAACGTAAGTTTATTAAAAGTTAAGACAATGGACTTTCAAGATCAGATAAAGTTTGTTCGTATGCATTTGCAGCTCAGTCAGGAGGAACTTGCAAGACAAATGGGTATCTCCTTTGCAACGGTAAGCAGATGGGAACGAGAAAACAGAAAGCCGCAGCTTGCTCTGCTTGGAAAGTTCTATTCCTTTTGTCAAAGGAACGGAATAGAAATAGACTTATCTGATAATACGAATATATGATGGAGGAATAAAAAATGAGTATAGCTTATGGAATCCTCTGCGTCATATCGCTGTTTTTGATTGGTGTGTGCCTCGCAGTTGATAGAAAAAAAGATATATGCTTGTTGCTATTGTTTATATCGGTGTTTGTGTGTAACTTAGGACAGTTTTTGATTTCGGTTGCACCAAGCCTTTCCTTTGCCCTTAACGGTAATAGGATTGCATATTTAGGTCAGGTTTTTCTGCCACTTCTTATGCTGAAAATGATACTGAATTTATGTAGTCTTAATTATAAAAAGTGGCTTCTGCCTACGCTTTCATTTATCAGCATAGCCGTACTTTTCGTAACACTTACACCTGGATTTTTCCCTTGCTATTATAAAAATGTTTCAATAGAGGTTGCAGATGGAGTAACAAGGCTTATTCGTGATTACGGCCCTTTGCACTTACTTTACTACATATATCTGCTTTCGTACTTTGCTTTTATGCTGGTTGTAATTATATATTCCGCAGTAAAAAAGAAAATCACATCCACGCTCCACACAACATTTTTGCTTTGTGCCGTGCTTTGCAGTATTGTAATATGGTTTGCAGAGCAGTTCTTACCCCGTGGATTTGAATGTTTAACTGTGTCCTATGTAATATCCGAGCTTTTCATCTTGCTTTTGTATGGAATTTTGCAAGAGTACGGAATCAGAGGTGAAAACGGAAGCATCATAATCGCAAACACTTCAAAGAAAGCAGAAGAATATCTGTCAGGAGCGATTCAATCTGACGATGATAGCACAGCACTTTTTAGTGAAAAAGATATTGAGCATATATTAAGCTGTGATGAAATTGTGAATCAGATTACCGAGAGAGAAAAAGAGGTCTTGGAAAAATTGCTTGCCAATAAACAACGAAAAGAAATTGCAGACGAATTGTTTATAACAGAAAACACAATTAAAAAGCATACAAAATCCATTTTCGCAAAATTTGATGTAACAAACCGACTTGAACTGTATGTCAAATTAAAAAAATATTCAAGAAAATAACAAAACTGACCATTAAACCGTCCATTGAAAAAATGGGCGGTTTTTTGCGTAAAATGAGGCATGGTACCCCCAGGGGTACCCCCTAAAATGCCAAAAAGTACCCCCAAGGGTACCCCTGAAATTGCAAAAAGTAGCCCTAGGGGTAATATACAAAATTATGATTTTTAAGTAAAATTATACTATAAATAAAAGGAGGTAGTGCGATGCTGAGTCCAATAACAAAAAAATACACAGACGAATCATCAATGAAGCAGTTCAGGTTCACTTTTTACTGTGACTGCTGCGGAAAGGCAATTCCGACACAAGCCTATGACTTCAACAGTGCCTTTGCACAGAAAACGTTTCTGTCCAATGATGAAAAAGAAGCAAGAGCTATTATCTATGCAAGTGAACACGGCAAAGCTTATGAACGTGCAAACAATGAAGTTCGACTGAACCTGAACCGTTGCGAAATATGCGGGGATATGGTTTGTGAAGATTGCTCTGTATATTCAGACGAGCTTGGTGGCGGAGTTTGTTGCACGAAATGCGCGGAAGCAAATAATGAGGTAAAAATCGCAAAATAAGCATTCTACCATTATGAAGGGAGGTAAATTTCATGGACGTGGTACAAAATTATAAATGTCCTTGTTGTACGGCACCTTTAGTGTTTGATGCCCAAACACAGAACTTAATATGTGAGTCTTGCGACAATACATTTCCACTTGAAACGATGCAGCAAATGACAGAAGGCTCTGCCGATTCCGGCGGTACATCAAAATATGATTGGGAAAGCTATACACCGAGAAGCTATGAAGACACAAACGAGGTTACTCTTTCAAATTATTCCTGCCCATCCTGCGGAGCGGAAATTTCAGGTGATGATACACTTGGCTCAACAGTTTGCCCATATTGCGGCAACTCCACTATTGTCAAAGGTCAGTTTGAAGGAACATTGAAACCGGATTACATAATCCCGTTTAAATTCAACAAGAAAGCGGCAATTGAAGCTTTTGAAAAAGATTTCAAAAACGCACCGTTTCTTCCCGATAGCTTTAAGAACAAAAAGAAAATCGAGGAAATGGCAGGCGTGTATGTTCCGTTTTGGATGTTTGACTGCGACTGTGATGCTGCGGTTAGCTACAACGCAGAAAGGGTAACTGCATGGAGCGATTCGAATTATAACTACACCAAAACAGACTACTTTAAGTTATTCAGAAGCGGAAGCATTGGTTTTGCAAACATCCCTGTGGATGCATCAAAAAAGGCTGACAATACATATATGGAAGCTGTAGAACCATTCAATTATGAAGATGCCGCTCTATTTAGCGGAGCGTATCTTTCGGGATATTTAGCTGACAAATATGATGTCAGTGCCGAGGAAAGTATCGAACGAGCAAATGAGCGAGTTAAAAATTCAACCATTGAGGCATTTAATGACACTACCAACCGTTACACAGCAGTAATTCCCGAAAGTTCAAGAGTAAGCTTTTCAAACGGCAAGATAAGATATTCCCTCCTTCCTGTATGGATGCTGAACATCAAATATACGGACAAAATGTATAAGTTCATGGTCAACGGGCAGACAGGAAAAGTAGTTGGGGAATATCCTGTTGACAAGAGTAAAAAATGGAAGTACTTCTGGAAAGTTGCAGGTATTTCGTATGTAATAGCGGTAGCCATTGGCTGGATGCTTCTCAGTTAAGGAGGTGACAGGGATATGAAAAAAACGTTTTCTTGTGTTTTGATTTTTCTGTTGTCACTTTCGATGATTCTGTCGGTACACGCAGACTTTGAAAATCCGCCGATTGTGGATGATGTGGGATATTTGATGCAGTCGGAGCTTGCAGAGCTTTCGGAAGAACTTGACGAAGTCCGCAGAAAATATAATTTTGAAGTAGCGATTTATACGGAAAGTGATATGACATCGGATACAGCCGAGGCAAGTGCGGACGATGTTTATGACTATCAAGGATATGGCACAGGCGAAAACGATGACGGAATTATGCTTTATATCTGTTCCGATACCCGTGAATATCATTTCACAACCCACGGAAAAGGGTTAAAGTATTTCAATTCAAACGGTCTTAAGTATCTGGAAAGCAAGGTGCTTCCGTATCTTATGGAGGACGATTACTACGAGGCGTTTGAAGCATACATCGAAACATCAGAAGAACTTTTGGAGATGGCAAAAAGCGGTAAGCCATATAACGAAAAGCAGTACAGTATAAAATACTTAATTGGCGTTATTGTTGTGTGTCTTATAGCACCACTTTTAATAGCATACTTCATGATGAAAAAAAAGCTCAAAAAAATGAAAACAGCCGTAAGTAATGATTATGCGGCAAATTATATAAAGCCCGGCAGTATGAATCTGACGACTTCAAGAGACTTATTCCTGTATTCAAGGATTACAAAAACAGAAAAACCAAAATCAGATTCGGGAACGCACACATCGTCTTCGGGAAGAACCCATGACGGACGAGGCGGAAGTTTTTAATTAGGAGGAAGAATATGAAAAAAGTATTATCAATTATTTTGTGCTTGACAATGATTTTAAGCATGACATCTGTTGTATTTGCAGAAGGTTCAAAATTCACCGATGTTAAGGCAGACAGCTGGTATTATGAAGATGTAAGTAATGCTGTGCGTCTTGGCATTATCAACGGTAAAAGCGAAACATCCTTTGCGCCAAATGATAATCTTACATACGCAGAGGCAATAAAGCTTGCAGCTTGTATGCATCAGCTCTATAAGGATGGTAGCGTTTACCTTGTGCCGATTGGAACACCTTGGTATCAGACTTATGTTGATTATTGCAAGTCAGCAGGCGTTATTACAAAAGAATACAATATGAGCGAAAACGCAACAAGAGCGGGCTATATGGAAATCTTTGCAAAAGCTCTTCCTGATGAAGCACTTCCTGCAATAAACAATGTGCCTCATGGTTCAATACCTGATGTACCTGTATATGAAGAATATACGGAAGCTATTTATAAGCTATATCGTGCAGGAATTTTAACAGGTGTTGATGCCGCTCACAGATGCGAACCAAGCTCAACCATTATGAGATGCGAGGTTGCGGCAATTATCACAAGAATGATGAATGAAACAAAAAGAGTAACATTCAGTATGGGTGAAACAGGAGAAGAACCAAAGACAGAAGAACCTAAAACTGAAGAGCCAAAAGAAGAACAAAAGCTTGAAATTCCAAAAGATGCAGAACCTGCTCCTGAAATCAAGGAAGATGAAAAATCAGCAGAAACACCTGAAACACCTGATATGTATGAACCTTTTGAAATTGTAGTGCAGCCGGAAAACATCTCTGGTGCAGAGGATGGAGACAGACTTGAATATACAGTAGAGGTAGCAGGCGGAAAGGCACCTTATACTTATGAATGGGTAACAAGAGGCTGGCACAACCAGTTGTCGCCGATAGAGAATGGTGAATATGTTGAGGGTGCAAAAACAAATACGCTTACCATGACTTTTGATATTAATAATCCATATACAAGTCAGTTCCGTTGTAAGGTTACCGATGCTCTTGGTCAGGAAGTGACTTCAGATTATGTGACATTGCCTGAGCAAGCATTCATTTTCATGCCAGAGGATGTCGTTAAATATAATTTCGGTTACATTTTCATAGGAAGAGTTAATAAAGGTGCTTTAAGAGTCGGCGAAACGGTATCAATGCATATGCCATCACACGGCATTGAGGTTTTTGGCGTTGCTACAAAAATTGAAATGTTCAAAAAATCCATTGATGAGGTAAAGGAAAACAATTATTGCGGAATCCTGATAGAAAATCCTGAGTCAATACCATATGATTCATGGGTAGTTGAAAATCTTGGAGAAACACTGGCAGAAAGACTTATAAACATGGGCAATTATGGCTTTAAGGCATGGATGCATATTACACCTTGCATATACTCCGCAGATGTTGGAGATAAAACATATGTGCAGGTCAACGTTTTCGGTGGCAAAGCTCCATACACATATGAATGGTATAAAAGTGAAAACTTTGGCGACTATACAGAACTTAAGAGCGATAACAAGTATAGAGTAGATGAGGGCAAGGTAGAAATCCTTGCCGATGAAGCTGAGTTCTCAAAACGTATGACATATAAGTGCATAATAACTGATGCTACAGGCTTTACCAAAACAGCAAGTAATATGTATGTTGTTCCTAAAACAACACCGTATCTCGCATATCAGCCAAATACTGTCCGTGCAAACTATGGTGAAGAAGTTTCATTCTATGCTCGTACGAGAAACAGCGATGCAACCTATCAGTGGTACATAAAAAATGACAACACAAACGGTTGGAAAAAAATCGAGCCGACCGACACATGGGCAAAGGGTGCTACAACATCAACACTGAAAATACAGGTTGAGAAGGCTGATTTCA
>JAZNWH010000041.1:0-9866 GCA_045593265.1 Clostridia bacterium
ATTATATTTTGCACGCCACTCGTATATTGCATTTAAAACATATATGATAATGCTTTGAAGCTTCTGTTACACCAATTTTATAACTTTTTTAATTACACGTTGACAAAAGTGGGCACTTGATGTTAGAAAATTCATAAAAAACAGCTCCCATGATATCTGTTTATTTGGTCATTAAACATTATATCATATTTGGAGCCTATTTTCCTTTTTATTTGCCACCCATCAATTGTATCACAACAAAGAACAAGTTAATTTTGCTTTCTTACTATGGTATATTCGTCGCCTTGTCTAAAGTATGGACATACTGCTTTTTGCGAAAAGTTTATTCTGTAATACTCGTCCTCGTCCATAGAAATTCCACAACAATATTCTTCGTATTCATCATCGTAATAATAATTTATGCAGTTTTCACACTCAATCAAAGTACTCATTCCTCTTTAATAAATTTTTATCTATATCCTTATACATATACAAAGAGCCGCATACAAATACCACTTGATTTGTTTTTTTAATCAATACATCGTTTATATCTGAAGATATTTCGGCTTTTATATTAAGCTTTTCGGCTATCTTCAACATATCCGTATTAATCATAGCTCTCGGATTGTTTTGCACAGTAACAAAAACAAAGCTGCAATCTTCTTTGTTAAGTATTTGAAGCATTTCTGCAAATTCTTTATCAGCCATAACACCCATAACAAAAGTTATCCTTTTATCGGGCATATACCTGTCGATACTTTTTCTTAGTGCTCTTGCTCCATCAGGATTATGTGCACCGTCAAAATATATGTTTTCAGATATTTTTTCAAAACGTCCCGGATTTTGAGCATTTTCAAGACCATATTTAATACTTTGAAAATCAATACCCATTATTTCTGCCGTTTTGATTGCCAGAGATGCGTTTTCAACCTGATTAATTCCACAAAGAGAAAGTTTAATGTCGAAGCCTTTATAATTAATTATTTCATTACAAGCTTCAAACTTCGACGAATTTAATTTTTCACATAGACAAAGTTTCGAGTTTGTATATCTGCATTTTTCTTCAATAACAGAAAACTCTCCGTTATCTTCTGAAGTTACAACAAAAGAATTTTGTTTTATAATACCACTTTTCACTTTTGTAATTTTCTCGAGAGTATCACCAAGATACGCCATATGGTCAAGGGCTATATGGGTAAGCACACATACTTTGGCACTGTCAATAACATTAGTTGCATCGCTTTCCCCACCCATACCAGTTTCAAGAATTACAATTTCACAATTCATTTCATCGAAATATAAAAAAGCCACTGCACACATTATTTCAAATGGAGAAGGGTAATTTTTCATAGACTGAGCGACTGTTGAAACTTTATTTATTAACCGTTTCAAATCATAATCAGTTATATCCGCTCCGTTGAATCTTATCGTTTCATTTTTTCTTATAAGTTCAGGCGAAGAAAATTTTCCTGTTCTTTTGCCACTTTTAATAAGCATACCTTCTAAAAATGAACATACAGAACCTTTCCCATTCGTCCCTGCAACATGAATATACTCCAGATTTTTCTGAGGATTTCCAAGTTTCTCAAGAAGTACTTTTATCTTGTCAAGTTCAAGTTTTATTTCAGTCTGAAAACTCAAAGCATATTTTTCTTTATCCGTAAAAATCACCTATTTTCTAACCATTCTTACTATTAACGGAACAAAACGTTCAAATATATTCAAGATTATAAAGTTAAGAATAACAGCAACTATACATCCCGGCATACGTTGAACTACAGCCACAGCAAAATTATCTGCAACAAATCCTGCATTTTGAAGCACAAGTGTTTTCAAAACAATATTGACTGCAAACTGAATCATCGAATAAATTAATATCGTAAAATTCAGTTTAATATACGATATTGATATAATCTTTTTTCTGCAGAACAAAATACCAAACAAAAAACCATAGAGAAATTCAAATATTGTAAGTTGCCATAGGTACATTCCTGTAGGATTGGCAATAAATGATATAAAGTCTGCTATAGCTGCAACAAATCCACCAACCCATGGTCCAAAAGATATTGCCGCAAGATATACAGATATAAAACTAATTGATATTTTACTGATGTTTCCCACTCTCATAAATCCTGAAATATACCCCAAAATCACAGTAAGAGCAATAAACATAGCAACAATGCAAAGTCTTTTGACTGAAAATCCTCTCATAATATAAAAAACCTCCTTAAATATGTATTCTCGCTACATATTCAAGGGGTTACTGCCTTAATTATGTACAGCGGGATGCAGATACTTTACCGCAACAATTGTTTTCGTCTGCAAAGCAACTCCCCGTCCTTGCAACACTTAACGCAAAGTATCTTACTCTGATTAATTGAATGTATTATACCATAATTCCAAAGGAATTTGGTATAATTGTGCATGTGCGTTTCCGAACATAGTGAGGAAAATTTCGTACGCACTTATTAAATCCTCGCGGAGCGTATAATAAACACATTTGTGTGTTTATTATACCACAAAATAATTAATTTTGCAACATCATACAACTGTCCATTCCTTAAATTTTTCTTCAAAATATGCTTTATTTGAATCATCAAATCTATATATATTTTTATTTGCAGTTACAAAATTATTAACATCTTTTGAAAAACGTATCCGTGAAATGAAAAATCCATGTTTTCTGCATTTATTCAAAACAACATATTTATGTCTTCCTTGCTTCCATTTTTTAACAATTTTACTTCTTCCCTTGCAATATGGACATGGTGTTTTCACAACATTTTTTTCTTTCATAGCCTGTGCCGGATTAGTATATCCGTCATATTGAAAGCTCATTAAAAAATCTTCGCTCTGCATACTGATTTCTTTTACAGTTTCATAATTTTCTATTCCCTGCTTAACTTTAAGATTCTTACATACAAGGGCTGTGAAATACGCATCGTTTAACGCATCATGTCTGTCAAGTTCACTTTCTATATTGAAAGTTTCCATTGCGTGATCAAGTGAATACTGTCGACCATAGCAATGGGTATCGTAATTATATATACATTGTAAATTATAACAGATTGGTGCATCTTCGCACATGCCAAAAAATTTCATGTTTTTTGACATTATATCATAATCATCGTTTCCCCATGTAAGAAAAGTTGAGTCGTTGCCACACCATTCAAAAAAGCTCTCATATGCTGTTTCACGATCAACACCGGAATTCGATATAACTTCATCGGTAATACCCGTCATTTTAGAAACTCTCTTATTCATTTTTTTATAAACTGTAGGTATAACGGTTACCTTGAATGTGTCGGTTATATTAAAGCAATCATCCATTTTAACCGCTCCGATTTGCACAATTTCACCGTAAAGGGTAACATCGTTGTTTGTTTTTAATTGTTGTTTTGAATATGGCTGATTCCATTCCATATCCATAGATATATAACTCAAACAACTCACTCCTTTACTTTTGTCTTTTGTCCGACTCTTTATTTTACCATACATATATAAAAAAAGCAAGTAAAATCCGCCCCAAAAGGCGGATTGATATCAAAGATTTGTTATAATAGTCTGATTTGTCCTTGCAGATTCAAAACATACCTCAATTACTTTCATTACTCTGAGCATTTCGGTATGATTCACTTTTTGTTCTTCTTTTCCTTCTATTGCTCTGCAATAATTTCTGTAAAAATCATGAACATCACTTTGAGGTTTGATTTTAACATAACTTTCGGTTGTTTTTTCTGTTCTTGGTGCCATTGTTTTTGTAAGTCCTGCCGCAGTCTTTACAGGTATTACACCATCCTCGTGCCACTGCAGAACCTTAACAACTTCCATATTATTTTGCCAGTCATTAATCATTGCTGTACCTTTTTCTGCTTTTACATAAAATCTTGGCATATTAATAAAATTATATGTACCTACTTCCACATAGGCTGATATTTCATTTTCAAAAACCATACGAAGTTTAAATCCATCATCAACGTCGGTGTTTGTTATATTATCAAATACGCAATTAACAGAAATCAGTTTTTCAGGGATAATCTGGAGTATCTGGTCAATCAAATGAATTCCCCAGTCATACAGCATACCACCACCATGTTTCACTTCTTTTCTCCAATCTCCCGGTATGCCACGAGACCCATGAACTCTTGACTCAATTTCGAAAATATGCCCAAGTTCATTCTTATCGCGAAGATCTTTTACTGCCATAAAGTCAGTATCCCATCTTCTGTTCTGATGCACGGTAAAAAGCTTATTATTTCTTTTCGCCGCTTCAATAATAGTTTCAAGCTCCTTAACGTTTAAAGTTACAGGTTTTTCGGAAATTACATTTTTTCCTGCATCAAGAGCTTTTAAAGCAAGATGTATATGTACATCATTAGGCGTAGCTATCGTTACAATATCAATTTCTTTATCATTCAAAACTTCATCAAGTGAAGAATATGCGTAAATTCCGTTTTCTTTAGCTGCTTCACATCTTGCAGGGTCAATATCCCATATTCCTTTTAAATTAACTACATCACTATCCTGTGCATGCTTTACATGCCAGTTACCCATACCACCGTAGCCTATTACACATAAATTATGTTTCATTTTTTAATCTCCTATTCAAGAAAGTATTCTTTAAAATAATCAACACTTTGTTTCATAACTATCTGCAATCGTTTGCATTTTACATCTCAAACACAAATTTGTCAATAGTAAATGCTAAATTTTCGTCATTTTTTAACTCATTTTCAAAGGATGTAAATATACCTAAAAAAATTGTGCAATTAAACTAAAAAAAAGTGTTGCTTTTATAGGATTTTTATCCTATAATACATATAAGTTAAAGCAAAGAGCAGTCTGAGTTAAGACAAATATAATAACAAATACGCTTTTTGCAGGAGGTATTATGGATACATTACGTTGGCTGAGCAAGTATCTGAAAAAATATACTGTTCCTCTTATTATTGTTTTCATCCTTACCACTTTATATACTGTATTTAATTATATACATCCTGTGGTTATAGGTAAAATTGTAGACCTCATCGAAAAGAGGGTTAAATCAGGAAATTTCATCATCGATAAAAACGCATTATTTACATATGCGGCAATTATATTAGGTGCAATTATCTGTAAAGAAACTATATTCTATATAAACAGTAGCTTGAAAGAACATATTTCTCAAAATATCATACTTAAAATACGAGAAGAACTGTTTTCACGTCTTACTCATATGGATTGTAAGTTTTACGAAAAGAACAAAACAGGTGATATACTTTCAAGACTGACGAGCGATGTTGAAAGCATAAAGCAAGTTTTAAACGGAACTATCCCTACTATATTTCAAAATATAGTTTTCTTTGTAGTTGGTTTTATTATCATTTTAAAGGTTAGTCCAATACTTACCTTAGCTATTTTTTCAGTTGCACCACTTATTTTATTCTGTGCTTTTTCACTTTCAAAGCATTTAAAGCCAACCTTTGTTCAGCAAAGAGAAGCAATTTCTGAACTTAACTCCGTAGCTCAGGAAAATATTGAGGGGAACAAGGTTGTAAAGGCATATGCAAGAGAAGATTTTGAAATCGAGAAATTTGAGAAATACAACAAAAATTATCACGACGTGTTCATGAACTATGTAAAGGTATGGATCAAAACATATCCCAGACTCACTTTCAGTGTTAACCTCACTACTGTAATGTTTATTTTAGTAGGTGGTTATCTTGTGCTCCAAGGCAAAGCAACTGTCGGAGAATACGCTACTGTAAACGGAATACTATGGGCTGTTATCTCCCCTCTTACTTCACTTGGTGGTTTATTAAGCCAAATTCAGCAAGCATCTGCAAGTACTATTAAACTCAGACGTCTTTATGACACTATACCGGATATCAGAAATCACAAGGTTTTAAAACGTGATACGGCTATTAATGGTAAAATTACTTTTAAAAACGTTACCTTTGCGTACGAAAAAGACAGAGTTTTAAAATCAATCAATTTTACTGCAAATCCCGGTGATACTATTGCAATCATAGGGCCAACAGGTTCAGGAAAATCTTCCATTGTTAATTTAATCTCAAGATTTTATGACCCCGAAAGTGGTACAGTATATCTTGATGATATTAACATAAAAAACATTGACCTTAACACCGTAAGAAAAAGTGTTGCAATTGCAATGCAGGATATTTTTCTCTTTTCTGACACTATTGCAAATAACATTGCATACGGTATACCAACTGCAACAAGAGAAGATATCATTAAGGTAGCTAAAGATGCAGACGCTCATGAATTTATTTCCAAACTTCCAGAAGGATATGACACCATTGTAGGTGAACGCGGGGTTGGACTTTCGGGTGGTCAAAGACAAAGAATTTCTCTTGCAAGAGCTCTTCTTAAAAATCCATCAATACTTATACTTGATGATACTACATCAGCTGTTGATATGGAAACTGAATATTCCATTCAACAAACATTAGAAAGCAGCTACAAAACTAAAACAACTATAATAATTGCTCACAGAATTTCATCTGTTAAAAACGCAGACCTTATATTGGTTATGAATGGCGGTCATTTAATCGAATGGGGCAAACACGAAGAGCTTTTACAACAAAACGGTTATTACAGACATGTCTATGATTCTCAGTTCGGCGACTTTGGAAATTCTAAGACCTATGATGTTGACTTCCCCAGCCTAAACTCTTTTAATATGGGAGGTGTTAGATAATGGCAAGAAATACTTATAATCAGGATGAAAAACTAAAAAACGAAATTAACTTAAGCCACATCAAAAGACTGGGCGGATACCTGAGCAAGTATAAAGGAAAGCTTATCGCTTCAATAATTTATATGCTTATAAATTCAATTCTTTCATTGCTGCCTCCATTTTTAATTGCCATGGTAATTGACGTATGTCTGCCTCAAAAGAATTTTAGACTTTTGTATTTAATAGTAGGTGCAGTTATTGCATCCGAGCTTCTCATATGGCTGATAACATGTGTAAGAACTAAAGCAATAAATCTTGTAGGAATGGGTCTTGTACACGATTTAAGGCATGACTTATATGCTCATCTTCAACACCTTCCCCTTTCTTACTTTGATTCAAGGCCTCACGGTAAAATTCTTATACGAATTGTTAACTATATAAACACACTATCACAGTTACTTTCAAATGGTATAATTGATGTTGTTGCAAATTTGTTCACAGTATTTGTGATAGTTGTATTTATGTTTATGATGGATGTACAGTTTGCGCTTATTTGTATTGCTTTTGTTCCTGTGTTTGTTACTTTCATACTTGTACTTAAAACAAAGCATCGTAAAGCCTGGCAAACTCTTTCTTCAAAGCAAAGTAATCTTACTGCTTACATAAGTGAAAGTATTTCTGGTATGAAGGTTACACAATCCTTTGCAAGAGAAAATAAAAATGCTGAAACTTTTGATAATCTTTGTCAGGACACCAAAAAGCACTGGCTCAAGGCACGTTATATTGAATTTGGAATACCTGTAACCGTTAACGTGCTTTCAGTAATATCAACAGTTGTGGTATATCTGATAGGTGCTTCAAGAATTTCGGAAGGCGAACTTACTCTTGGTGTTTTAATAGCTTTTGCTTCTTACATCTCAAGATTCTGGTCTCCTATCACAATTCTAACGAATTACTATAATCAAATTATCACAGCAGCGGCATATGTTGAAAGAATTTTCGAAACAATGGACGAACCTTTTGTTGTTGAAGATTTGCCGGATGCAAAACCTCTGGACGATATTACAGGAAATGTTGAATTTGAAAATGTTACCTTTGCATATGAAGAAAGCGAACCAAATGTTCTGGAAAATGTATCATTTACAGCTAAGGCAGGCGAATCTATTGCTTTAGTAGGACCTACAGGTGCTGGAAAATCTACTATAATTAATCTTATATCAAGATTTTATGATATACAAAACGGCAGAATTCTTATTGACGGAAAAGATATCAAACATGCTACACTTAAATCACTAAGAAGTCAGGTTGGTGTTATGCTTCAGGATAGTTTTCTTTTCTCAGGTACTATCAAAGATAACATACGTTATGGAAAACTTGATGCTACAGATGAAGAAATAATAAGTGCAGCTAAAACCGTCTGTGCCCACGATTTTATTATGAGTATGCCACAGGGCTACGATACTCCTGTAAACGAAAGAGGTGCTTCCCTCTCCGTAGGACAAAGACAGCTTATTGCTTTTGCGAGAACTCTTCTTTCAGACCCTAAAATTTTGATACTTGATGAGGCAACCTCCAGCATTGATACAGAAACAGAAACTCTTCTTCAACAAGGACTACATGAGCTTTTGAAAGGACGTACTTCCTTTATAGTTGCCCACAGACTTTCTACAATAAAACAATGTGATTGCATTATGCATATATCAAATAAAAATATTTCCGAAAGAGGAACTCATAAAGAGCTTTTGGAAAAGAAAGGTGCTTACTATAATCTTTATCAGGCACAGTTTAAATTTTTAAATATAGATTAAAACCGTGTGCACCCAAAATACGCATTGATTGTAAAAATATTTTTACTGTAACAATTTATCAAAATTTAATGAAGGAATTCGTAAAATTGCGAATTCCTTCATTTTTTTTGATTGATAGGATAATAATTATTCAGTTTCATTAAGTATTGAACGAAGAGTTCTAAGTTTTGTACCATTATCACCATTCAATACTTGATATTCAACTTTCGGTTGTTGTGTGCTAAAATCAATTCCAGATTGAACCATAATTGGTATATCTAACGCATTGCTTACTAAAATTGCAACATCGCTCCTTGTTGCAACACTTTCATTTTTTATTGACAATAGTTTTGTCAACCCTAATTGTGTTGCTACCATCGCGTAACCATCAGGATACCCCCCCATCGCATTCGCTGTGTGGCTATAACCTAAAACTGCAACAATCATTTTAATAATTTCATCATAAGTAATTTCATCTTCCGGCTTGAAATTGCCATTTTCATCACCATCAACCAAACCAACAGTTTTAGCAATATTGATATATCGGTATGCCCAGTGGTCTTCAGGAACATCATTGAATAACGTATTCTCTGAAAAGCTACTATTGGAATTAACATCAAATTTTCCCGCACAACAAATCATTTTAACAACTTCTGCTTTTGTTACAGCATCTTTTAATCTTAAGTCCCCGTTTTCATCTCCAACCATTATCCCATAAAAATATAAGTCTGCTTGCTGCTCTGCACTTAATCCTGTTGCACTAACAACAATTACCGACATTAACATAAAAGATGCCATCAATAAAGCTATTACTTTTTTCACTTTTATCACTCCTATTATTATACAACTCACTGTCATTGAGTATTTACTTGATTGTATCATATTTTAATATGATTGTCAATAATATATAATAGTATTGATGAATAATAATATGATAGGATTGAGTTATTATGCTAAACGAAAATGAATATAAAGGTATATTATTGGATATTGGAATAAAAATAGGGTATTACAGAAGAAAATCCGGAATGACACAATCAGAACTTGCTGAAAACACAGGTTTAACACTTTCTTATATCAGTCAATTAGAAAGTCCAAATCTCCCATATTGCCCATCTATAAAATCTCTATTTACTATAGCCAAAGCATTAGGAATTAAAGCATCCAAAATAATTGATATTGATGAAGATTAAGGGACTGTAAAAAAACTAAGTTTTTTTACAGTCCCTTAATTTTGGGGAATAGGAAAAAATGTTTCAGAACGGACGAATTAAGCCCGTAGGGGTTACCCGAAGGCGTACAAAGGTACGTCGAGAGGCGAAATTCGTTCGAGTAAAAATGCTTGTTTAAATAGAAAAAATCGTTTAAAAACGATTTTTTCCTTAAGTAATATATTTTTTGCCATTTAATAAGTTTAAAAA
>JAZNWH010000042.1:0-16262 GCA_045593265.1 Clostridia bacterium
CATTTCCGTATGAGCCAAGATAAGTTGCGTTTGCAATGAAAATTTGGTCAACGATATTGTATAACGCACCTACAAGTAATGAAATGATACAAGGGATTGCATACTTACGCATAAGTACGCCCATTTTCTCATTTGCTAAAAGGTTTTGATTTTCCATAAATTTTACCTCCTAAAAAATAAAAGGCATAAGTCCAAACAAAGCTGGACTTACACCTTTCGGTTACACACTGATTGTTAAAATATTATACTGTTACTTTTTGTTTTTCGTTTGTGGTATGTACTGAATTTCTTGCCGTAATATCCCTTGCAAAAATAACTTTGAAAACAGTTCTTACAATCGGCTGAATAAAGAAAAGCTGTGTAAAGAACGCAAAGGGGAAATTGTAACACATAAGTTTGAGCCATTCAGCAAGAAGCGTCCACATATTAAAGCCTGCCTGATAGTTGTAATAAAGAAAAGCGGCTATAAAGCTCATCGCAGGACACATGATACCAACTGTTGCACAGATGATTGCTGTTTCAAACAATACCGGATGCGTTTCTCTTGGATTGAAATTCTTGCAAGCGAGCTTGAAGGATAAGGGCGAGCCTAAAATGTTTTCAAGCAAGTATGCTAACGCAAATTCAATAAGTACAACTGCCCATATCGGTACGGGTGTCCCGAACACAGGAACACCACCCATTTTGTTAATGGCAGCAAGTACACCTGTTTCACCCGTAATTTGCATAAACATATTTCCGTGAATAACATACAGACTGTAAAACACATAAGCGTGAACAGTTATCACAACAGTAATAAATGCGAAAACCATTCTTTGAAATTGATTTCTTGGCATAATAAAACTCCTTTTGACACAAAAAAAACACACGTTCACAAACTTTGTACCGTAATCAGATTTACGCACAAAATGTGCAACATGTGTCGTTTCACTTTGATATTTTATTATGTAAATTATAGCATATTTTTTAAAAATTTTCAAGCATCAAAATTGAAAAAATCTCTTTTGACGAATGTACAATCAGGTGGGGGAAATATTAAATTTATATATAGCTGTTGATTTTTTAAGCAAAAATTGGTATAATTATATAATAATTAAGTATGGAAAGGAATGCATTTATGCACGACAGACAGAAAAATATCAGAAACTTCTGTATAATAGCACATATAGATCATGGTAAGTCTACTCTTGCAGACAGACTCCTTGAAAAAACAGGAATTCTTACCGAAAGAGAAATGGACGACCAGATTCTTGATAATATGGATTTGGAAAGAGAACGTGGTATTACTATAAAAGCACGTGCTGTAAGACTTGTTTACAATGCTAAGGACGGGCAGGAATATATTTTGAATTTAATTGATACTCCGGGACATGTTGACTTTAACTATGAGGTGTCAAGAAGTCTTGCTGCCTGTGAAGGAGCAATTTTGGTTGTGGATGCAGCTCAGGGCATTGAAGCACAAACTTTGGCAAACACCTATCTTGCGCTGGAGCACGACCTGGAGCTTGTTCCTGTTATAAATAAAATTGACCTTCCAAGTGCAAGGCCTGACGAGGTTAAGCAGGAAATTGAGGATGTTATAGGAATAGAAGCTGAGAATGCACCTTTAATCTCTGCAAAACGGGGAATTAACATAGAAGAGGTTTTAGAGAGAGTTGTTGAAGGTATTCCTGCGCCAACCGGGGACGAAACAAAGCCCCTGCAGGCTCTTATATTTGACTCATACTATGACCAGTATAAAGGTGTTATTGTTTATGTGAGAGTTAAGGATGGCAAACTGAAAACAGGCGACAGGATTAAATTTATGGCAACAGGTAAGGAATTTGATGTTGTTGAAACAGGACATCTTCATCCTAATGGTTTTGCTCCTGCAAAAGAATTGCTGCCCGGTGAGGTTGGTTATATTGCAGCATCAATAAAAAATGTTCAGGATACAAGAGTAGGCGATACTGTAACGCTCGCTGCGAATCCGTCAAAAGAGCCCTTTCCCGGTTACCGTAAGGTTAATCCGATGGTTTATTGCGGTATTTATCCTGCCGATGGTTCGAAATACGGCGACCTTCGTGATGCTCTTGATAAATTACAGCTTAATGACGCGTCATTAAGCTTTGAGGCAGAAACATCAATCGCTCTCGGCTTTGGTTTCAGATGTGGATTTTTAGGCTTGCTTCATATGGAAATTATTCAGGAGAGAATAGAAAGAGAATTTAATTTGGATATTGTAACTACTGCACCATCTGTTATTTACAGAATAACAAAAACAAATGGTGATGTAATATTTCTTGACAATCCTACTAATATGCCTAACCCTACAGAGGTTGAAATGATGGAGGAGCCTATCGTAAAGGCAACAATTATGCTTCCTACAGAATTTGTAGGCAATATAATGGACTTGTGTCAGGAAAGACGAGGCAGATATATAAATACAGAGTACCTTGATTCAACGAGAGTGTCTCTTATTTATGAACTTCCTCTTAATGAAATTATTTATGATTTCTTTGATGCATTAAAATCACGAACAAGAGGTTACGCATCCTTTGATTATGAATTCAAAGGGTATGAGAAATCCAGTCTTGTTAAACTTGATATTATGTTAAACGGAGATATTGTGGATGCACTCAGTTTTATTGTGCATAATGAAAAAGCATACGCAAGAGCAAGAAAAATTGCTGAGAAGCTCAAAGAGGTAATTCCAAGACAGATGTTTGAAATTCCTATTCAGGCATGTATCGGTAATAAAATAATTGCCCGTGAGACAGTTAAAGCAATGCGTAAGGATGTACTTGCTAAGTGTTACGGTGGTGATATCACCAGAAAGAAAAAGCTTCTTGAAAAACAAAAAGAAGGTAAAAAGAGAATGCGTCAGGTTGGTACTGTAGAGCTTCCACAGGAAGCATTTATGTCAGTATTGAAGCTTGATGAATAAATTTATCAGGGAGATGAATTAAAATGCTTAAGCCTCTGGGGCTTTATATACACATACCTTTTTGTGTGAAGAAATGCTTCTATTGTGATTTTAATTCCTTTTCCTGTAATGAAGATGTGCATAAGGAGTATGTTGATGCTTTGATTCTGGAAATGGAAAAGCTTGAATGTTATGCACAAAAATACTATCTTGATACAATATTTATCGGAGGCGGAACTCCAAGTATTTTAAGTGAAGCCTTGATACAAAAGCTTTGTAATAAAATCAAAACAACTTTTTATATTGATGACGATGCTGAATGGACGATTGAATGTAATCCGGGCACGGTAAATCTTAATAAATTCAGAACATATAAAAAGCTTGGAATAAACCGTATAAGTATGGGTGTTCAAAGTCTTGATGAAAAGGAACTTAAAACCATCGGCAGAATACATGGACTCAAGGAATTTATGGAAAGTTATGCTGCAGCAAAAATTGCAGGTTTTGAAAATATTAATTTTGACCTTATTTTCTCTCTGCCTTTTCAAACGCAAGAAAGTTTCAAAGACACAGCCCAAAAAATTATGCTTTATAAACCAACGCACATAAGTGCGTATTCTCTTCAGCTTGAAGAAGGAACAAGACTTTATGAAATGCAGAATGAGTTAATTTTTCCAAGTGAAGAGGAAAATCGCAGAATGTATGAAACAGCCAAAGAAGTTTTCAACACAAACGGATACATACAATATGAAATTTCCAACTTTTCTTTATCAGGATTTCAATCAAGACATAATTTAAAGTACTGGTCTCAGGATGAGTATTTGGGATTGGGGCTTGGCGCAAGCTCGTATTTTGAAAACTGTCGATACGATAATCCAGATAAACTTGATGCTTATACAGAATTTGTAAAAAGCAAAAAAGTTCTTCATCTTGAAGCCGATAAGCTTACAAAAGAAGAACAGATGTCCGAATTTATGTTTATGGGATTGAGAAAAATAAAAGGCGTTTCCGACAGCGATTTTCAAAAACGATTTTCTCAAAGCTTTTTTGAAAAATATAATGAGATAATAAAAAAACATACAGAAAACGGATTGCTGATAAAGGAGAATGACAGGATTTTCCTTTCTTCAAAGGGTCTTGACCTTGCAAACAGCGTTATGTGCGATTTCGTTTAATCAAATGTTTGGCACAATCAAAATCTGTCAGATATCTGAAAAGCTTTACTATTGTACTGCGGGACAGAATATAGACCATAAAAACAGCCAACAAAAAGCAAAACAAAGCTTTAAAAGGAACTGCACTTAAAAAATTGAACTTAATTATCAGTTTTATAAAAAATCCGTGAATAAGATATATGTAAATGCTTCTTTCACCTATAATGGTGAGGAAGCATTTTTTAGTTGTTACAAAGGAAAAAAGAAAAGGTATTGCAGAAGATGCTGTAATGAAAAACCATAATCTCATCCATATGCTGTAATGCCATTTTTTGTAAGGGAGCGCTCCGTAAAGCCAGGATATATCAAAGCTTTCAGAAACAGAAAAAATAACTGCAATGCCAAGTAAAGTTATAAAAACACATAGTGAAAAAATTTTAATGTGCTTTTTATGAAAAAATGATATAAGCTTTTCAAAACAAATTTCCTGCTTTATGTAGTAGGAAAGAGCAAAAAAAGGAAAGAATACAATAATTCTTGAAAAAGAGAGATAGTATCCTGTTACGTTGTCAAATCCAACAACTAAAGAAATAATAACAAGAAATATTAAAATCTTTAATTTATTAATCTTATTTTTTGTATCTATAAAGGGTAATAACATTCTCCATACAGCCAACGCAAAAAGATACCATAAAATCCAGTAAGGATTTGTGTACTGTAAAATACGGTTTTCACCTGTAACAAATATAGCAAAAACGAGATAAATTGTTTGAAATATTATGTATGGATAAAAATTTTTTGAAAGAATTTTAGATGGATTGAAGGTTGCAAAATAACCTGAACAAAAAACAAACAAAGGAATATGAAAAAAGTATATAGCTGTTCCGATTTTTTGAGTCAGAGGTGTATTAACAATATTTACAAGATGTCCGAAAACAACCAAAAAAATCAAAATTGCTTTACAGTTGTCAAAAAAATAAATTCGTTTAACTGACATAGTGTAGCTGTTACCTTCCTTCTTAAATCAAAAAGTGTGCGGTGTAAAATTTACACCGCAACATGTTAGTCTTCTGAATAATATTCTTTTTTTGCAGGTTCTACAATGAATTTTTTTACTGTGGGATATGTGGAAATAGCCTGCATAAGTCCGTAGACGGAAAAACCTAAAAGTATCATATACAGTATACCATAAAGCGGAGCTGATGCAAATAAATAATAGATTAATGCACCGTAAAATACTGATACAATAATATATGTAATTGTTGACCTTAAAACACCGAGAACCATAAATAAAGAGTTCTTATAAATTTCTCTTAGCTTTAAATCAACTGTAACAAGCTGAATCCACTTATAAGGAACCATTACTGCATAAATAATAAGTGCAATTACAAACAACGTGATAAATGCCGCGATGTAAGAATAAACAGGCAGAAGCAAAATGTAAAGTCTTAATGCGAAAATGCAAACTGCAATGATTAATATGTCTGTTACATAAACTATAACAGATTTTTTCCAGTTTTCTTTAAATTTACCAAAGAAATCACCTATAACCCAGGCATGTTCTTCATCAGTATAGCGTCTTAAAATATAATAATATCCCGACGATAATGGTGAAAGTGAAAAAATAACCGTAATAAATAAAGAAATAATCAGTGCGAAAAATGCAAGAGCAGAAAACTGCTCCTCAGTGGACGCACCTGAAAGGTCAACAAGACTTCCGTAAAGAGGGAACCAGACAAGAATCATTCCCGGAAGAGCACTTATGAAATATATTACATTAAGGAGCATATAAGACCAGAATTTTCTTGTGATTAATTCCTGAAAGAGAGATATACCCTTCTTTTTCTTTTCGTCTTTTCTGACCCCTTTACCGGGCTTGCTGTAGTTGTGAAATAAACTTGCCATTTTTTATCCTCCGTTTCTTTTTAAGTATTGTATCATAAATATAACTAAGTTTCAACAAAAATGTTGAAATTTTTCTGCATATGGTGTACAATAAGAGAATAGGTTAGAACAGATATATGTTTCTTGAAAGGAATGTTTTGATATATGAATAAGATTAGTGTAGCAGTGTTGTTCGGCGGACAGTCTACTGAACATGAGGTGTCTTTGTTATCCGCAACAAATGTGCTTGGAAAACTAAACAGAGATAAATATAATGTAATTAAAATTGGTATTACAAAGGCAGGACGATGGCTCCTTTTTGAGGGCGATGAAAAGAAAATCAAAAACGGAGATTGGGAAAAAGGGAAAGTAACTCCTGCTTTTATAAGTCCTGATACATCCATGGGCCTTGTTGTTTTAAGAGAAGAAAAAACTGAAATAATGAATATAGATGTGGTGTATCCTGTGCTTCATGGAATATGTGGTGAAGATGGTACCTTGCAGGGTCTTTGTCAGCTTGCAAAGCTTCCGTGTGTAGGACCTAAAATGCTTGAATCTGCAATTTGTATGGATAAAGATATTGCAAAAATTGTATTCAGACATCTTAATATCAAGCAGGCAGACTGGGTAACTGTATACAAAGAAGAAGTTGAAAATGATATAGACTCAGCAGTTACAAAAATTGAAGAAAAATTCAGCTATCCGGTGTTTGTTAAACCTGCAAATGCAGGTTCTTCAGTCGGTGTTGGGAAATCTCATAACAGTATTGAATTAAAACAGCATCTTGCAAATGCAGCTGCAGTTGACCGAAAGGTAATTGTTGAAGAATTTATAAACGGAAGAGAGCTTGAATGTGCTGTAATAGGAAATATAAATCCTGTAGGTTCACTTCCGGGTGAGATTATTTCTTCTGCAGAATTTTATAGTTATGATGCCAAGTATGTTGAAGATTCTCAGGTTATTATTCCTGCAATAATAGAAGAATCAAAGGCCGTTAAAATCAAAAATATTGCACAGAAGGCTTTTAAAGAAATTGGTCTTCGTGGTATGAGCAGAATAGACTTTTTTGTACATAAAGAAACTGAAGAGATATACCTCAATGAAATTAATACTATTCCCGGGTTTACAGATATAAGTATGTACCCTATGCTTATGGAAACAATAGGTCTTGAGGGTGAAAAGTTAACTGACAGATTGATTGAACTTGCCATTGAGGAGGCATCGGGAGTTTATAATGAATAATAAAGCTATAGGTGTTTTCGATTCAGGGCTTGGAGGACTTACTGCCGTAAAGGAAATAATCAATATAATGGAGAATGAGTCTGTTGTTTATTTTGGCGACACAGGCAGAGTTCCTTACGGTTCACGTTCTGAAGAAACAATTATAAAATATACAAAACAAGATATTAATTTTTTGAAACAGCACGATATAAAAATAATACTTGCAGCCTGTGGTACTGCAAGTTCTGTTGCTCTTCCTGTTATAGAACAGAAAGGAATAAAGGTAATCGGTGTGGTTGAACCCACTGTAAACAAAGCACTGTCTGTTACAAAGAATGGCAAAATAGGCATAATAGGCACAGCAGGAACAGTTAAAAGTAAATCTTATGAAAATATGCTTCTGAGAAAATCAAAGGATGTATATGTATCTGCCAAAGCCTGTCCTTTGTTTGTTCCTCTTGTGGAGAACGGATATTTAACAGGTGAAATTTCCGAGCTTGCAGCAAGAGAATATTTGCAAAGTATTGTTGATGCCGGTTGCGATACTCTTATTTTAGGTTGTACTCATTATCCTCTTTTAAAGGATACCATAAATAAGGTAACTGACGGAAAACTTACTCTTGTGGATGCAGGCAAAGCTTCTGCTGAATATTTAAAGGAATATCTTACTGATAACGGACTTGAGAGTAATACTAAGGCTGAATATAAATACTATGTTTCAGATGAGGGAACTGATTTTGTAAAAATTGCAGAAATGTTCCTTTCAAGGGAAATAGAGAGTATCAGTCATATTGATATAGAAAAAGTAAAGGTAGATTAATGACAAAATGGAAAACAATGCTATAGTGAGTGTAAAAGGAATTCAGTATATTGATGGAGAAAAAATAGAAACAGAGCTTGTATCAGAAGGCTGGTACAGTTACAATTCGGAAAAAATAACCATTGGTTATACTGAATATGATAAAGATTCAGGAATGAAAACAGTAAGCGAAATCACGGTAACAGGAGAACATGTTGTTTTGTGCCGTGAGGGTGGGCAGAATACCCGTATGGAGTTTGAAAAAGGGGTTAAGTGTATAGGTTATTATGAGCTTCCTTTCGGTTCATTTAATATAAGTACAACTGTCAGCAAGATAGAAAATAACCTTAGCGTTATGGGTGGAAAGATTTCTGTAAGCTATAATCTTTCTCTGGACAGGCTTACAACAACACAGAACGATATAACAATCAGCGTAAGATTAAAAGGATAGAGGTAACTATATTGAAAAAAAGAATACTAGCAATATTATTAATTTTTGTTTTTATGTTTCAGATTACAGGATTTGCTCAGGATACTGTATATACATCTGACAAAGGTATACATAACACTTTGAAAAACATAAGCTTCACAGATGTTGCGTATAAGCCCGTTGACCATTGGTCGGCAAATGCCATATATGTTATGGCAGCAATAGGTGCTATAAAGGGTTACGAAGGTAATTTTGATATGACAAGCCCTGTTAAAAATCACGAAGCAATGGCTGTATTGTTCAGATGTGCAGGTCTCGAGGATGATGCATTGAAGCTTGGTGCAACAGTTGCAGAATTCAGAAGACAGAATCCGGGCGTTTATAATGAACTTGACGTATGGGCAGACGGATATTTGCGTCTTGCAGTAGATAAGGGACTTATATCTGCTATTGACTTTCTTTCTACTATGGAAATTGAATATCTTACAAACCCAAATCCTTTTTTCAGGAAAAATGCAAATGCAATCCGAGGCGACCTTGCCAGATGGATGGTAATAGTTTTCGGTATTGATACAGCAACTTCGGAAAATCTTATAATCGATTTTAAGGACTATGAGTCCATAAAGGAAGAAGACAGACTTTATCTTGAAACAGCAGTTAACTGTGGAATACTTAAAGGCTCTGACGGATTTCTTAATCCATACTCAACTCTTACCCGTGAAGAAATGGCACAGATGTTCTATAATGTGTATCGCTATTGGGCAAAAGCAGGTGGATATGAAGTAGTTTCTGATACTATTAGCGACATAACCGTTGATACTGTTAAAAATGAAGATGGAACAAAACTTAATAATACTAAAACAATTACTGTAGGTGATAAAAAATTACAGACAAGTGTAACGTATGACTTACACGGAGAAGTGGTTGATCATACAATTTATGATTATAATGAATATACTGATTTTCCTGTTATACTTGATAAAAAACTGCCTTCTGACAGTTCAGTTCTTGATATAGGTGATTCTATAACAGTTTTCTTGAAAAATTCTAAAGTGGTATGTGCATTTGAAACTAAAATAGAAGTGGATACAGGTGGTGTTCTTGACACAACAGGCTACGAAGATTCTTTGGTTTACAGTGGAAAGCTTTATTGTTATGACAAGGATGATAAAACTATAGTAGTAGAAAGTGAAGACGGTGAATATACAGAAATACCTCTTTTTCCTGAAGCTGAATTTTTCAGAAGAGAAAAATTGATTAACGGAGAAAACATTAACAGTATGTATGCAGATTCTCAGATTTTCGTATTTACAGTAAGAAAACAGGGAACAAAAAGCGACAGAGGGTACCGTGTACAAATACTTTAGTTTATGATTGTTCAAAGAAAGGATAAATTTATGAAAAAAATTACAGCTATTATATTAACCTTTGTAATGCTTGTCTTACCATTATCTGCATTTGCAGAGGATAAAACTGCAAGTGTTGAGGCAAGTGTTGTTGATGTGGTTATGCAGTATATAGAAGATAATTACAGATTTGATATAGACAATAAAGCTATGCTTGATAAAGTCATAAGGGAAATTCTTGATAAAGAACCTGAATTTTATGACGAAATTCTTGATGCAATTCTTTCAAGCCTTGACGAGCATAGTAAATACTATACACCAAAGGAATACGATGATTTCTTCAGTTACGTGGAAGTGGAGATTGTCGGAATTGGTGCATATCTGGAAAATGACGGGGAGTATGTTAAAGTTGCATCCTTAATACCTGATTCACCTGCTGAAAAATCAGGGCTTAAAGCAAATGACAGAATTATTTCTGCCAACGGAACAAGCCTTAAAAATATGGGCAGTGAATATGCTGCATCTACCATACGTGGTGAGGCAGGAAGTATAGTTGAACTTGAAATCGAGAGAGACGGAAAAAAGATGAATTTTTCTGTTGTCCGTGCAAAAGTTCAGACAAAAACAACTGCAGGTGCATTGTTTGAAGATAATATAGGATATATACAGATTGCAAGCTTTTCTTCTGCAACATCATCTCATTTTAAAGAAGATATGGATTTTCTTATCAAAGAGGGTGCACAAAAGTTTATTATTGATTTAAGAAATAATACAGGTGGTGTTACCGATGAGGCACTAAAGTGTGCAGGGTATTTTTTACCTGACGGGGCACCTCTTATGACATTGAAAACCAAAACACAAACTGACGTAATTACTAATCAATCAAGCTCAGGTAAAAATTATCCTCTTGCAGTTCTGGTAAACGAAAGCTCTGCATCAGCTTCGGAAATCGTTTCTGCTGCACTTAAATATAATGGTGCTGCTCAGATAATCGGTAAAACTACTTATGGTAAGGGCACAATGCAGAATACAGCATCATTGGGTGAGTTCGGTGGTATTAAACTGACAATTGCAGAATTCTGCGGACCTGACGGAGAAACTATAAACGGACAGGGTGTTCTGCCTGATATTTACGTTGATAATGTAAGAAAACCTGTAGAAGAGGGTTATTTCGATACATTAAAATATGAAAATAAATTTGCTGTTGGAGACGATGACGAACAGATTTCTGTTCTGAAAAAAATGCTTATAATTTTAGGATATCTTTCCGCAAGTAACACAGACGGTCATTTTGATATGGGGCTTTACAATGCAGTTAAGAATTTTCAAAAGGATAACGGGTTATTTTCATACGGAGTCCTCGACTTCTCTACACAAATGGCAATAAATAATTTAGCTTATGATGCATCTTATCTTGAAGATACACAGCTTAACAAGGCAATTGAAGTATTAAAAGAGAAATAAATTTAATTTGTGCAAAAAATATGCTCTGCTGTACTTAGTTCACAAAAATGCACAACAAAAAAATGTCGAAAATTTAAAAAAATCATAAAAATGTCATTTTTGTGTATATAAATGTCACAAAAATGATATTTACAAATGTGAAAAAATTAAGTATAATGTAAGTAATAAAAAATATGGAGGCGATTTCCTTGTCAAAAGCTAACGACGTTGCAGTTAAGCCGCGCAAAAAAGGCAAAGGTATTAACGGTACTAACGCGATTCAGTTGTATTCGCTCGCCGCAATCCCTGCTTTTTTGGTATTCTTGTTCTGTTATGTACCAATGTTCGGTATTGTAATTGCATTCAAAAACTACAGATTTGATACGGGTATGTTCGGAAGTGCATGGGTAGGTCTTGATAACCTTAAGGTATTCCTTGCATCTGATGACTTTGCACGTATCGCATATAATACTATTTCTATGAACTTGTTGTTCATGCTGGTAGGTACAACCTGTGCGGTTTTACTTGCAGTTGTTCTTTTTGAAATAACAAACAGAATAGCTGTTAAAACTTATCAGACAATTCTTATAACACCAAACTTCCTTTCATGGGTTGTTGTAGGTTACATGGGTTATGCAATCCTTCATCCTACAAGTGGTGTTGCCAATGGTATTATACAGTTCTTCGGCGGTCAGCCCATTAACTGGTACGCAGAACCCGGTTACTGGCCCTGGATACTTACAATAGCATCCGAGTGGAAGAGCGTAGGTATGAGCTCCGTTGTTTACTACGCATCACTTATGGGTATTGACGCTTCATTGTTTGAAGCTGCTAAGATTGACGGTGCTAACAGACTTCAGGTTGCATGGCATATAACAATTCCTCAGCTTATACCTGTTATCGTAGTTCTTTCAATACTCAGAGTAGGTAATATTTTCAGAGGCGACTTCGGTCTGTTCTATCAGATGTCAAGAAACGTTACAGCCCTTTACGAAACAACGGACGTTATGGATACATATATTTTCCGTGTAATGCGTGTTGTCGGCGACTTCTCACTTTCATCTGCAGCAGGTCTTATGCAGTCGGTAGTAGGATTTATAACGGTTGTTGTAACTAACGCTATAGTTAAGTTTATCGACCCTGAAAAGTCATTATTCTAATAAGGAGGTAATAATATAATGGTTAAATCAAGAAGCAGTAAAATTTCACAGTTTATACTCAACACAATTATTATCATCCTTTGTTGTTTGATTATATATCCTTTTCTTCTCGTTGTAGGTGCCAGCTTTACAGATGAGAAGGCACTCGTTGAGTTTGGTTATAACGTAATTCCTGCAAAATTCAGTACAGCAGCTTATAAGTATGTACTTGGTAACCCTGCAGCAATTCTTAATGCATATAAGATTACATTCATTTTCTCTGTAATGAGAATGGTTCTCGCTGTTCTCCTTCAGGCAATGATTGCTTATCCGCTTACAAAGAAGATGCTTAAGGGAAGAGCTGGTCTTTCATTCTATCTTTACTTTACAATGCTCTTTGGCGGCGGTATGGTTCCATCATACATTTTGATGACTCAGTATCTCCACCTTGATGATACAATCTGGGTATACATTATACCTGCATTGGTATCTCCATGGAACATATTTATGATGAGAACCTTCTTCGCAGGTATTCCTAATGCTATTATTGAATCAGCGTACATAGACGGTGCAAATGAATACAGAATTTTCTTCACAATGATTCTTCCGCTTTCAAAACCAATTCTTGCATACATTGCACTTACAACTTTCCTCGCTGCATGGAACGACTGGAACACATCAATGCTTTATATCAATAAAGACAGCTTGATAAGCTTACAGTATCTGTTGCAGAGAATTATGAAGAATCTCGAAGTATTACAGAATGCCCAGGCTATGGGTACTGATATAAGTATGCTTCAGAATGCATCAGAAATTCCTGGTGAAACAGTAAGAATGGCAATGTCAGTAGTAGTTGCAGGTCCTGCACTTGTAGTATTCCCATTCTTCCAGAAATATTTCGTAAGAGGTATTACTGTAGGTTCAGTAAAAGGTTAATACATAAGATGAGAATTTATCTTATGCTTTAATAAAAATAATAAAAGGAAGAGGTAAAACATTATGAAAAAGTTTTTAGCAGTAGTACTTGCTATGCTTATGGTACTTTCAGTATTTACAGCATGCAGCAAGACAGACTCAAACGACGGCGAAATTACCCTTACATGGTATGTTCCCGGCGACAAGTATCCTGACACAGGATTAATCGTTGAAGAATTAAATAAGATTACAATGGAAAAAATCGGTTGTAAGATTGACCTTCAGTTCATCGACAATGGTTCCTTCCAGGAAAGAATGAATATGAATATGGCATCAGGTGCTCCATACGACCTTACATTTGTAGGTTACTTAAATCAGTTTGAACCTGCAGCATCAAAGGGCGGACTTATGCAGCTTGATGAATTACTTAAGTTAGCACCGGGAATTCAGGAAACAATTCCACAGTACATCATAAATTCAGGTGTATACATGGGAAAAACTTATGCAATTCCTAATATGCAGATTACAGCATATGCTTTAGCAGGACAGACAGTAAAGGAATATGCAGATGCATTTAAAGCAGCAACAGGTCAGGATGTATCAACATTTACAAATTCTTTGCAGTATGAACCATATCTTGAATTTGTAAAAGCAAACTATCCTAATGTATATCCAATGAAAACTTCATACGGTATGGGTTCATTCAGAAGCCAGGATGAAGGCTGGGATGCAAAGGATGAATTTTTCCGCACTCCTTTAAATGGCGGAAGTACTTATCAGCTTTATAAGGATTCAGAAAATAAATGCTTTAAAATAATTAATGGTCTTAAGCACGAAGAACTTACTCATGCAAAGATGCGTGCTGAAAAGCTTCATGAATATTACAAAAAAGGCTGGATTCGTCAGGATGTAGATTCTGTTATGGATGATACTGCAGAACAGAAGAGCAAGAGATATGCTCTCTGGTACGGTACATATAAGCCAGGTATGGATGGTGAAAGCTTAGGAACATACGGTTGGGAAACAGTTTCAACAAGAATTTCATCAGTATCAATCGGTTCAGCATCAGCTACAATGGTAGGTATCGGTGCAAACTGTAAACATCCTGAAGAAGCAATTAAGTTTATTGAATTAATGAACACAGATGTTGAAGCTTATAACTTAGTATGCTTCGGTATCGAAGGTAAGCACTATAAGAAGGTTGGAGAAAACAGAATTGAACTCTTTGAATCAAGCGGATACAAGCCAAATGCTTCATGGAAGTTCGGTAATCAGTTCAACGCATACCGTCTCCCTGGTCAGCCTGACGATGTTTGGGAACAGACAATCGAATTCAATAACTTAGGTTATGAAATGAGTAAGGTAAATCCTGATGTTACAACTCTTGGTTTCACATTTAACCAGGAAGACATTAAACCAACTGTAACAAAGGTTTCAGAAGCAGCGAATAAGTATGCGTTCTGTAAAACAGGTTCAAAAGACCCTGATACTTATTGGGATCAGATGCTTGCAGAAATAGATGCAGCAGGTAACCAGATTATCATTGATGAATACCAGAAGCAGCTTGATGCATTCTTTGAAGAACATCCTGAAAAGCTTGCAGAAATAGTTTGGTAATTATAAAAAATTAATATCACAAACTTATAAATTTAAAGGCGATAGTTTAACTATCGCCTTTATTCTTAATATAAAAACTATTGATAATTTTTGAAAAAAGTGGTAAAATAATTAATATCGAAAATAAGAAAGGATGTATTCTAATGGCAAATTTAAAAGGTTCAAAAACTGAGGCTAACTTACTTGCAGCATTTGCAGGAGAATCTCAGGCAAGAAATAAGTACACATACTATGCTTCAAAAGCAAAAAAAGATGGCTATGTTCAGATTGGAGATTTGTTTGAGGAAACTGCAAATCAGGAAAAAGAACATGCTAAAATATGGTTTAAGCTTCTTCACGATGGTGTAGGCGAGACCCTTGACAACTTAAAGGATGCGGCAGAGGGCGAAAATTACGAATGGACAAATATGTATCCTGAATTTGCAAAGGTTGCAAAGGAAGAAGGCTTTGATGATATTGCAGCACTTTTTACTATGGTAGCTGATATTGAAAAGGCTCACGAAGAAAGATATAAAAAGCTTCTTGCAAATATTGAGCAGGGAGTTGTATTCTCAAAAGACGGAGACGTTCTCTGGCAGTGCTTTAATTGCGGACATCTTGTATTCTCCAAGAACGCACCTCAGATGTGTCCTGTTTGTAAGCATCCTCAGAGCTACTTTAGAGTAAAGGCAGAAAATTATTAAGATTGTACTAAAAAACAAGTCATAGATGACTCTATGGCTTGTTTTTTACTAATATTTGTATTTCCTCAGGCTCATATTCTTTTAATGTTGCAAGATAACCTTTTTCCCATAAGGCATTTTCTATGTCCTTTAATATCTCTTCGCTGTCGGCAATTACAGTATGGTAGTGAAAGCCTGCAGTTACATTTTTCAAAGGTGTAGATTTTCCTGTCTGGATATCCTTTATAAATGACTTAATATCATTTCTTGTCTTTATGTTCATAGGGGCGCTGACTCTTCCGTATGCTTTATGATAAATAAAAACGTCTTTAACTATACCGCCAAAATCAATTATTGTATTTAATTCATCTTCAACCTCGTCATCGGAATGAATAGTTTTTAAAACTCTTGCGAAGGCTTTTTCATTTTCAAGCAAATAGCCTCTTGCAAGGGATTGTATTTTGTAGCCTGATGCCCGTAAAATTGCAATATCCTGGACAATTATCTGTCTGCTTACATTCAGACTTTCGGCAAGCTTGCTTGCACTTATGGGTGAATCAAGACCTGTAAGAGAGGCAATAATTTCCTTTCTTCGTGTTTCTGCTTTCATAAATCCTCCTTAAGCAGTTGCGTTAATATCCCAACCCGTTTTGGGAACGTGTTTTTACGCTACTGCATTGTTAAAATACTCGCAAATGCGTCAGCATTTACTGCGTTTTTGCCTCACATTAACGCAAAAACACAGCT
>JAZNWH010000043.1:0-13970 GCA_045593265.1 Clostridia bacterium
TATAAAATATATAAGACTTAAGGAAAAATATCGTTTTTGCGAACGATATTTTCTTTATTAAATTCGCCTTTCTGCTCGAACGAACTTCGCCTCTCGACGTACCTTTGTACGCCTTCGGGTACACTGACAATGCCTATATTACAGGCATTGTCAGCTCAGTTCGTCCGTTCTAACTCTTTTTTTCTATCCCCTGAAAACAGGGTATAAATTTATGACAATAAATTTACACCCTCTTTTGCTTATTAATATTTAGCGTTACCTACAGTTCTTGGGAAAGGAAGTACATCACGGATATTTGACATACCTGTAAGGTACATAATAATTCTTTCAAAACCAAGACCATAGCCTGCGTGTTTATTACCACCATATTTTCTTAAATCAAGGTAGAAACCATAATCGTCTTCATTAAGACCTGATTCCTTCATTCTGTTTACTAAAACGTCATAACGTTCTTCTCTTTGGCTTCCACCTATAATTTCACCGATACCGGGAACGAGAAGATCCATGGCGGCAACTGTCTTGTTGTCATCATTAAGCCTCATATAAAAGGCCTTGATTTCCTTTGGATAATCTGTAACAAAAACAGGACGTTTAAAAATTTCTTCAGTAAGATATCTTTCGTGTTCAGTCTGGAGGTCGCAACCCCAATAAACAGGATAATCAAACTTCTTGTCGCTTTGTTCTAATAGTTTAATAGCTTCTGTATAAGTTACTTTGCCAAAATCGGAGGATGCAACGTGAGTAAGTCTGTCAAGAAGGCCTTTATCTACAAAACTGTTAAAGAACTGAATTTCTTCAGGTGCGTTTTCAAGAACATAATTAATTATATATTTAATCATATCTTCGGCAAGAGCCATATCGTCATTGAGATCTGCAAAAGCTATTTCGGGTTCAATCATCCAGAATTCAGCTGCATGTCTTGGTGTGTTAGAATTTTCTGCTCTAAAGGTAGGACCAAATGTATACACATTTCTGAAAGCCATGGCAAAGGTTTCAACATTAAGCTGACCACTTACCGTTAAATTTGTACTCATACCAAAAAAGTCTTTTGAGTAATCAACACTGCCATCTTCGTTCATTGGCAAATTATCCATATCAAGAGTTGTTACTCTGAACATTTCTCCCGCACCTTCGCAATCGCTGCCGGTAATAATGGGGGTATGTGTATAAACAAAACCACGTTCATTGAAGAATTTATGGATTGCATAGGCTGCAACACTTCTTATTCTGAATACTGCCGAAAAAGTGTTGGTTCTTGGTCTTAAATAGGGGATTGAACGCAAGAATTCCATAGAATGTCTTTTATTCTGCAGTGGATAATCAGGTGTAGAAGTTCCTTCAATAGTAATTTCTGATGCTTTGATTTCGAAAGGTTGTTTTGCATCAGGGGTGAGGACAAGAATACCTTTTACTGAAATAGCAGCACCTATATTCAGAGAAGCTATTTGCTTATAGTTGTCAAGATTTTGTTCTTCAAAAACTATTTGTATATTTTTAAAGAATGTTCCGTCGTTAAGTTCGATAAATCCAAATGCATTGGATGCACGGATGTTTCTTGCCCAACCTGAAAGCAAAACTTCTTTGTCAGCATATTTTTTAGTTTCTCTGTAAATGCTTTTTACTAATGTTTTCATAATTAAATCACCTTTTGTATAGTATTACCTTTCTATTTTACCACAAATTCCATAAATATCAATATTTTTTTTTATAAAACAGAAATTTTATTTATTTTGAGCATAACGGAGTTCGAAAATATCTTTAGGTATTTCATTGTAATTTTCAATATAATCAAGCATTGGTTCAATTTCTGTAAAAACTTTGCAAAGTTCTAAAGATGCATTAGGCATAAAATCTTTCTTTGCAGCATTTTCCAATAAACTTATCAGAATATCATAATATCCGTTAGTGTTTAAAATTGCCATTGGTTTATTGTGCCTTCCTAATTGCTTTAGAGTCAGAATTTCAAAAAACTCTTCGAAAGTGCCGATCCCACCGGGAGCAGTTATGAAAGCATCAGAAGAATCTTCCATAGTTTGTTTTCTTTCACGCATGGTGTGGGTTGATATAAATTTGTTGCAATAAGGAAACAATATACCATCTACATTAAAAAATGAAGGAGCCACCCCGATGATTTCGCCACCTTTTTCGTAAACACCTCTCGCAACTGCCCCCATAACACCACCATTACCTGCACCAAAAACAAGACCATGACCACGGGAAGCCATTTGTCTGCCTAAATTTTCTGCTTCATCTATAAAAGTTTTGTCAATAATATTACTTGCAGCACCGTAAACACATATTTTCATAATAATTCCTCCTTTATGAATACTATTAATTCAATTATAATTTTATAACTATATTTTAGCATACTATTACTTATTTTGCAAATAATTGTTGACTTTTGATTAGATTTGTGCTATATTATTAACAACTTGAAAGAGGGTGCTTGCTTAAAGCAGGCTGAGATAAGGCATGGTGTTGCCTTGGACCTGTAACCTGATTTGGATAATGCCAACGTAGGGAAATAGTCGTTTTTAAGAGATGTACCTACGGTATATCTCTTTTTGATTTTTATAGCTGCTTTATAGTACTGTTCTTTTAAGTTTTTTCAAGCTTGAAAGTAATATTTTTATGAGAGGATAAGTTAAAATGAAAACAGTAAAAAAATTAACATTAAGCGCAGTTATGATAGCGTTGTCGATAGTGCTTGCGCTAGTTTCAAAAGTTATACCATCTTTACCAAATGGCGGACAAATAACTATAGCCAGTATGGTTCCTGTTATCTTGATTTCATTTGTTTTAGGAACCAAATACGGATTACTTGCATCAATTACTTATGCACTATTACAGATTGTTATGGGCTTCTATCCACCACCTACACAAAATTTTATCAGTTTTGTAGCAGTAGTATTTCTTGATTATATCATAGCGTTCGGTTGTCTTGGCCTGGCAAAAAAAATATCTGCTTTGTTCAAAAATTCTAAATATAAATATGCTATTGCTACAGCTGTAGTGATTAGTATCAGATACATATGTCATATTATTTCGGGTATTTTGATTTGGGGCGTGTATTCACCAAATGAACAAGCTGTATGGCTTTATTCTGTAACGTATAATGGATCTTATATGATTCCTGAAATTATAATTTCTTCTGTTGTAGTTTACCTGATAACGTATAAATCAAATATTAAAAGTCTTTTTGTAAAAGATAGAAAGCAAAGTTAAAAGAAATACAGGCATATGCCTGTATTTTTTTATTTTAGATATTGAAAATTTTTCAAACAAATGGTATACTATTATAGTATTATTAAAATGGTATAGTTTTGTCTAAGTATAAACAGGTGAATTTATGAAAATTAAAAATATAACATTATATTTAATATGCACATTACTTGCGTCAATAATTATCTATTATTCAGCCAGTTTTATTTGGTTTATTACTTATGGATGGATTATTTCCGGTTTAATTTGTGCAATTTTTGGAACTGCTAATATATGTCTGTCTATTATTTCGGGATTAATTTGTCTTGTTGCTTCATATATTAGTGGCGGGATTGAAGGTTTTATACTATATTCATTTATAGTTGTTTTCGGAGTAATTACCGGTATCTTGTTAAAAAACAAATGCACTACAATGAAAATTGTCTTACTTAATTCTGCAGGTTGTTTGATTTCCTGTGTATCGTATATTACTTACATTTCATACATTTCCGGAACAAATGCGATACTTTCGTATGTAAATTATATCAAGCCTGAATTTATTGAAATGATGAACGAATATGTTTCTTCGATGGGACTTAATGATTATGCTGCAGTTATTACCGAATTTGTTGATGCATATTTTGTGTATGTTCAAAATATGTTACCTTCCATATTCGTTGTAATAGCCTTAATATTCGCTTTCTTCTCAGCGATTATTATTAGTGTAGTTTTAAAATTTTCAGGAAAGAGCAACCTTTTTAAGTTTGAGTTTTCCAAGTTTATGTGCGATAAAACAACAACTATTGTATTTTTTATCAGTTTCGTGTGTTCTATGCTTATGAAAAACGGCGTATTGCAAACCGTATTTATGAATATATTTGTAATTTTACTCTTTGTATTTCAGGTTTGTGGTTTTTCTCTTATTGACTATTTTTTAAAGAAAAAAAGCATGCCGATGGGAGTAAGAGTTTTGATTTTGTTTGTTTGCTTTTTATTTACAACAAGTTTGATTATGCTGTTTGCTTTAATTATTACAGCTATTTTGGATTCATTTAAAAATTACAGGAAAATTGGTGTAGATTCAAATATCAATGGTGAAGGATGTGAATAAATGAAAAACAGAGGTGCTGAAAATTTAATGAGTTTTTTACTGTGCTTTACAGTTATGCTTGTATTTGCACTCATTACATTATTTTTAAATATTCAACTTGCCATTGCCGAGTTTGTAGCACTTATATTACTGATAATAATATGTCTGATAACAATCCGTAAAAATTATGGTAAAATCAGTGGCTACATCGAAGATATTACTTTTCATGTTGATAATGCAACTAAAGATAGTTTAATATATGCACCTATGCCTGTTGTCATTTATAAGCGTGATGGCAGTATCTTGTGGTATAACAAAAGGTTTGAAGAGTCGGTAAATGGTATAGAAGCTTTTGGTATGTCTGTTGAGGAAGTGTTCCAGACTACAGCAACCAAGAATGTATTTGAAACAGAAAGTGTTCTTTTCACATGTTATATTAATGACAGTCATTATACTGTTTACGGAAACAGTGTGAAAACAGATAAAAAGGAAAGCGATACTACGTTAGGTATATTGTACTTATTTAATGATACCGAAACATATAAATATAAAAAACGTTACAAAGATGAACGTGTTGTTGTTTCTGTTATCAATCTTGATAATTACGATGATGTTCTTAATAATACACCCAATGCTTACCGAAGCTTGCTTATGGCAGAAATAGAAAATAAGATTTATTCGTGGTTTTCTTTCGCTGAATGTATTATCCGTAAAATAGAACGAGACCGATATGTTATAATATTCAGACATAAGTATCTTGATGAGATGATTAACAGAAAATTCTCTATTCTCGACGATGTAAGAGAGATTAAATGTGGTAATAAATTTTCTGTTACACTAAGTATTGGTATAGGCTTTGATGAACAGGTTCTTACAAATTGTTACGAATTTTCAAGTTCTGCCTTAAATCTTGCCTTAGGACGAGGCGGAGATCAGGTTGTTATAAAAGATAATGAAAATGTATCGTATTATGGCGGTAAAAGCAGAGAACACGAAAAAACAACTAAAGTAAAAGCAAGAACAACTATGCTTGCTTTAAAAGAGCTTATGGAACATTCAGGAAATGTTATAATTATGGGACATCAGTTTCCTGACATTGATGCAATCGGTGCTGCTGTTGGTTTAAATGTTTTTGCACGAAGCTTTGATAAAGAAGCCTATATTGTTTATGATATGCACACACCTGCAGTTACGCAGATGATAACAAGTGCAAATGAAGAAATTGATTACAGTCATACGATTATTTCAGCACAGCAAGCCAAAGAACTTGCAAAATCTGATTCCCTTATAATTATAGTGGATACTCACAGACCTGCTTATACCGAATGTCCCGAGTTGTTGGGAGAAAACAAAGCAGTAGCTCTTATTGATCACCATCGCAGAGGTGCAGAATTTATTGATAATGCCAAGCTTGTGTACCATGAACCATATGCATCATCTACTTGTGAAATGGTTACAGAGCTTTTGCAGTATGTTGGTGATAAGCTTGATATAAATGCAAGAGAAGCTGATATGCTTTATGCTGGAATAATGCTTGACACAAAAGATTTTTCTATGAAAACCGGCGTAAGAACTTTTGAAGCTGCTGCGTTCTTGAAACGTTGCGGTGTTGATATCACGGCAGTTAAAAGATTTTTTAAGAATGATTTCAATAGCTTTGTTACAATTTCCAAGGTTGTTTCCGAAGCAGAAATTATACGTGATACAGTAGCTGTATCTGTTTGTATGTATGATGGGCGAAAAGAACTTAGAAATTTAGTGCCTCAGGCTGCTGACAGATTGTTGTCAATCAGTGGGGTAGAAGCTTCGTTTGTAATCATGCAGACGGAGGATGAAACTATTGTCAGTGGACGTTCTACAGGCAACATAAATGTTCAGGTAATTATGGAAAAAATGGGTGGCGGTGGCCATCAGACTATGGCAGGATGTCAGATTAAAGATAAGGATTACAAAGAAGTTAAAGAAATTCTTACGGAAGAAATTAACAGATTTATTGATGAACAGTCAGAATAGAAAGGATGTTTAATTATGAAGGTTATATTACTTGCTGATGTAAAGGGGCAGGGAAAAAAAGGTGAATTGGTAAATGTTAGTGATGGATATGCAAGAAATTTTCTTTTTCCTAAAAAACTTGCTGTTGAAGCTACTAATTCAGCAATGAACGATTTAAAGGGTAAAAATGAATCCATGGCATTTAAGAAAGAGACTGAGATTGCGTTTGCAAAGGAATTACAGGAAAAGCTTAAAAGTATAGAAGTTATAATATCAGCAAAGGCAGGCTCTAACGGTAAATTATTTGGTTCTATTACAAATAAGGATATAGCTGAAGAACTTACCAAGCAACACCATATAAAGCTTGATAAGAGAAAATTTGATACTTCTGATATAAAAAATATTGGAACTGTAAATGTTAATGTAAAACTTTATCCTGATATCACAGGAGTATTAAAGGTTACTGTTAAAGAAGCCTGATTTTTATGATTTTTTATACGAAAGGAGCCGTGTAAATGGACGAATTTATGGGAGTACAGACTCCTCCATACAGTCTTGAAGCTGAACAGTCTGTTCTTGGGGCAATGCTCATTGATTCAGAAAGTCTTGCAATAAGTATTGAAAGTCTTGATGAGACTGACTTTTACAGACCGGAAAATCAAAAATTATTTTCTGCAATGCTGGGACTTTTTGAAAGGGATGTTCCCGTAGATATTGTTACTGTTTGTGAAGAACTTTCAAAAAACGGCGACTTTGATGCTATCGGAGGCAGTGAGTTTGTTGCTAATATTGCGGCAAGTGTATCTGCAACAGAAAATATTAAGTATTATATTGAAATTATACAAGGTAAATCGCTCCTTAGAAAACTTATTGGAGCATCTTCTGAAATTTCAAAAATCAGCTACGAAGCTTCTCAGCCACCTGCTACTGTCGCTGAAACTGCTGAAAAGTTAATATATGATATAATTTCAGGAAAAGATACAAGAGAGTTTTCAAAGATAGGTGATGTTCTGCAAAAAAGCTTTAACAGATTAGAAGAACTCGCAAAATTAAATACAAGGATTACAGGTCTTGAAACCGGATTTTCACATCTTGATAATTTATTGTCGGGTTTTCAGCCTTCTACACTTATAATTCTTGCTGCAAGACCTGGTATTGGTAAAACAAGCTTTGCTCTTAATATTGCAAGACATGTAGCTGTAAAAAAGCAAGTTCCTGTTGCAATTTTCAGCCTTGAAATGTCTGCTGAAGAAATTACAAACAGAATTATATCCTCTCAGGCACTTGTAGACAGTTATAAGTTAAAAACAGGTAAACTTGGAACTGATGATTGGGAAAGAATGATGCAGTCTGTAGGACCGATTTCTGAAGCACCATTATATATTGATGATACGTCAACTATTACGGTGTCTGAAATACGTTCCAAATGCAGAAGACTTAAGCTTGAAAAGGGACTTGGCCTTGTGGTAGTTGACTATTTACAGCTTATGCAGGGCAAAAGAAGAGCAGAAAGCAGACAGCAGGAGGTTTCAGAAATGTCTCGTGCTCTAAAAATTTTATCCAAAGAGTTGGAGGTTCCTGTTTTAACTTTAAGTCAGTTATCCCGTTCTATCGAAGCAAGAAAAGGTAAAGATAAGACCCCTATGCTTTCAGACTTAAGAGAATCAGGTGCTATTGAACAGGATGCGGATATAGTAATGTTTCTCAGCCGACCTGATGAGGAAGAAGAACAGGAACAAAATGCTGTTAATCAGGTGGATTTGGTTGTTGCTAAGCACAGAAGTGGTTCTACTGCCAAAATCAAACTTGCATGGCAGCCACAGTATACTACATTTGTAAGTGTAGATACTACTTATGATTAATTTGGGTGATATATTTGCTTGAAAAAGTAAAAAATACAATTGAACTTAATAATCTAATTTCTCATGACGATCGTGTGTTGGTTGCATTGTCCGGTGGGTGTGATTCAGTTTGTCTGTGCTTGGTCTTGAAAATGTTAGGAATAGAATTTTCAGCAGCACATCTGAATCATTCTATTCGTCAAGAAGCTGATTATGACGAAAAATTTGTTAAAGAATTTGCTCAGCGACATAATTTTAAGATTTATGTGAAAAAGGTAAATATTCCGTTAGTTGCTCAAAATTATAAGGTTAGTGTTGAAACTGCCGGCAGAAATGAACGATACAAATTTTTTAAAGAAATTGCTGATGAATTTGGTTATACTAAAATTGCGGTAGCACATAATAAGAATGATGTAGCAGAAACATTCTTTATGAATCTGATGAGAGGAAGTGGACTTAAAGGTTTATGTTCAATTCCTGTAAGCAGAGGTAATATTATAAGACCCCTTATAGATACAGATAGATGTGAAATCGAAGAATTTGTTGATGTATCTGGCGAAACTTATGTTACTGATAAATCAAATTTCAGTAACGATTATACACGTAATAAAATAAGAAATATTATTGTTCCTGAATTTTTGAAAATAAATAATAATTTCATAGATACTGTTTCTAAAACCACTAAACTTCTTAAAGCTGATAATGATTTTATAGAATCTTTTTGTGAAAATCTTGTTATTTATCAGGATGAAAAAGCGTATATTGATAAGTTTGAATTACTTAAACATCCAACTTCTATAATTTCAAGAGCATTAATTAGAGCTTATGGGTTTGTTGCAGGTACAAGCAAAGATTTCGAAAAAAAGCATATAGATTATATATGTGAAAAGCTTAATTTTGTTGAAAACGGAAATATTATTGATCTGCCTTTTGACATATGTTGTTCAGTTCGTTATGGAAAATTAATTTTCGAACGCAAGATGTGTAGCGATGAATATGAATATACATTACGTTGTGGCGAATCTGTTCATATTCCGGAATTTGATATGGTGTTTACTATGACTATGGTAGATAAGTATGAGTTTTCAGATGATTGCGAATATTTTATTTTACCTGAACCTGAAGTGAAAATACGAAGTCGCAAACATGGTGATGAGATAGTTCCCTTTGGTATGAAGTCCAAAAAGAAATTAAAAAAGATACTTATTGATAAAAAAGTCGATGTTACTTTGAGATATAAGATTCCTGTGTTTGAATACAATGATGAAATTATATGGGTTTATGGTGTTTGCAGAAGCAATTTATATAAAGTTGATGGCAATACAAAAGTAATATATAAAATTCAAGGAGAAAAGAATGGAAAATAAAAGTTACCTGAAAGAAATATTATTAACCGAAGAAAAAATCAAGTCTATTGTTAAAGAACTTGCTGAACGTATAAATACCGATTATGCAGGTAAAGAATTATTAGTAATCGTTATATTAAAAGGTAGTTTTGTGTTTGCTGCCGATTTGGTAAGAGAAATTGAGATACCTTTGGAACTCGATTTTATGGTTGTATCCAGTTATGGTTCAGGTTCTTCATCTTCAGGCATAGTTAAAATAATAAAAGATTTAAATGAATCAATTAAGGGTAAACATGTCATCATAATAGAAGACATATTAGATAGTGGTATAACCTTGTCTAATCTTATGGAGGTTCTTAAAGTAAGACAGCCTGAAACTTTGGAAATTTGCACTTTACTTAATAAACCCGAAAGAAGAAAAGCGCAGGTGGATGCAAAATATATCGGATGTGATATACCTGATGAATTTATTGTAGGATATGGACTTGATTATGATGAAAAGTACAGAAACCTGCCATACATAGGAATATTAAAAAAAGAAATTTATGAATAACCATTAATTGTGATTAATTAATGAAATTTATAGAAAAACACTTGCAAATAATGGAAGTGTGTGCTATTATTTCATGAAAGCTTAGTATAAGGAGAATAATGCATTGAATAAAAAGAAACGTAATTTTAAGAGTGTTGGTTTTTATTTTGCTCTGTTTATCGTAATAGTTTTGATAGTGTCTTATCTTTATCAGGGACCACCTGTTGAAGAAAAAGTTTACTCTGACTTAATAAGTGATATTCAGGCAGGTAACGTCAAAGAACTCGTAGTGAGAGAGGATATAGCAAGTGTAAAAAAATTCGACAATACTACGTACAGTACATCTATTCCTTCGAAGGAAATTCTCCATGAAGATATCGGTTCAACTATAAGAAAACAAGTTGAAGGAGGAACTTTGACTTACAGTACACCTGTAATTGAAGGTGTTCCATGGTGGGTGTCATTGTTACCGGGCTTGCTTTTGTTTATAAGTATAATTGCATTTTTACTGTTCTTTATGGGTGATAAAGGCGGTGGCGGCGGAAGAGGTGCAATGTCCTTTGGCAAGAGTAAAGTAAAAGGTGTTGAAGATATCGGCAAAAGTGTAACTTTTGATGATGTTGCCGGAGCCAAAGAAGAAAAGGAAGAACTTGAAGAAGTCGTTGACTTTTTAAAAGACCCTGCTAAGTTCACAAAGCTTGGAGCACGAATACCTAAAGGAGTGCTTCTTGTAGGTCCTCCGGGTACAGGTAAGACCTTGCTTGCTAAAGCAGTAGCAGGTGAAGCAGGTGTTAAATTTTTCTCTATAAGTGGTTCTGATTTTGTAGAAATGTTTGTGGGTGTAGGTGCTTCCCGTGTAAGAGATTTGTTTGAACAAGCAAAGAAAAATAAGCCTTGTATAATTTTTATAGATGAAATTGATGCTGTAGGAAGAAAAAGAGGTGCAGGTCTTGGTGGCGGTCATGATGAGCGTGAACAGACTTTAAATCAGCTTCTTGTAGAAATGGATGGTTTTGGAATACACGAGGGTATCATAATCATTGCTGCAACAAATAGACCTGACATTCTTGACCCGGCACTTCTCAGACCGGGAAGATTTGACAGACAGGTAGTTGTCGGCTATCCTGATACATTGGGAAGACATGAAATATTAAAGGTTCATTCAAAAGGTAAACCTATGGATGACACTGTTGATTTGGAAGTTATTGCAAAAACTACAGTTGGTTTTACAGGTGCACAACTTGAAAATCTTATGAATGAAGCAGCACTGCTGGCAGTTAAAAACAACAGGGAAGCTGTTTCAATGAAAGACCTTAATGAAGCTATGATTAAGGTTGTTGTAGGTAAGGAGAAAAAATCACGTCAGATAACACCGAAAGAAAAGGAACTTACTGCATATCACGAAGCAGGTCATGCAATTATAACAAGACTTCTTCCAAATATGGAACCTGTTCATCAGGTATCTATAATACCAAGTGGTATGGCTGGTGGTTACACAATGCATTTACCTACTGAAGATAAGTATTATCATTCGAAAAAAGAAATGAAGAATGAAATTGTTGTATTACTTGGTGGTAGAATTGCAGAAAAGCTTGTTCTCAACGATATAAGTACAGGCGCTTCTAATGATATACAACGTGCTACTCAGATTGCAAGAGACATGGTTACCAAGTATGGTATGAGTGAAAATTTAGGAACTGTATTTTATGATTCTGATCAGGATGAAGTTTTCCTTGGAAGAGACTTTGGTCATGCCAAAAACTATTCTGAAGAAGTAGCTGCTCAAATTGATAAGGAAATCAGAAATATTATTGATGAAGGTAGTGAAAAATGCGAAGCTTTGCTTAATGAGAATATGGCAAAACTTCATGTGGTGGCACAAAAACTTATTGAAAAGGAAAAAATCGACGGAGAAGAATTCGAAAGTTTATTTAATAGTATATAATAATAAAAACACATTTTGATTTGCGTCAGAATGTGTTTTTACTTGAATAATTTTTTGTTTGATGTTATAATTTATATAGTATTTTAACAACATTGTAAATGAAAGGAAAAGTTATGTTACGGAAATTTTTACATTATTACAGACCACATAAGTTGTTATTAACACTTGATATGATTGCATCTTTTTTTGTGGCACTTATTAGCGTTGTATATCCGATTTTTACCAGAACAATGCTTAATGATTTTATACCTAATAAAAACTACAGAATGATAGTTGTTTTTGGTCTTTCTTTGCTTGGTTTGTATATTATAAGAATGCTTCTCAATTATTTTGTTCAGTATAAAGGTCATATGATGGGCATACGAATGCAGGCTCAAATGAGAAGTGATTTATTTGAACACATAGAGATGCTTCCTTTCAGTTTTTTTGATAACCACGAAACAGGTAAAATAATGTCAAGATTTACAACAGACCTTTTTGATATTAGTGAACTTGCACATCATGGACCTGAAACTGTGCTGATAACATCAGTTTCTGTTGTCGTTTCATTTTGTTATCTTGCGTCTATAAATTTATATCTTTCGTTAATCATTTTTGCCTGTGTACCATTTTTGGTAGCTGTTTCCGTAACTCTCAGAAAGAGAATGAAAAGTGCGTTTACCAATAGCAAAAAAGCAGTTGCTAAAATAAATGCAGCATTAGAAAGCAGTATTTCGGGAATAAGAGTAACAAAAGCTTTTACTAATTATGATAAAGAGAATGAAAAATTTCAGGAAGGTAACGAAGATTTTAAACTGGCGAACAAAGATGCATACAAAACAATGGGACAGTTTCATTCTTCAACTACATTTATAACAGATGTTTTCAATGTTGTTGTTTTGATTGCAGGTGGAATTTTTATGTATGAGGGACATATAAATTTTGCTGATTATTCAGCATTTATTGTGTCTGTAAATCTATTCTTAAACCCTATAAATACAATGATTCGTTTTACGGAACAATTCCAAAATGGTTTTGCAGGATTTGAACGTTTTGTAGAGATAATGAATACCGCCCCAGAATTTGAAAAACAAAATGCTGTTGAAGCAAATAGATTTATCGGAGATATTGAGTTTAAAAATATTGTATATGGTTATGGAGACGAAACTGATGTACTTAAGGATGTGAGCTTTAAAATCAATAAAGGAGAAACATACGCCCTTGTAGGACCCAGTGGTGGAGGAAAAACAACAGCTTGTCATTTAATTCCCAAGTTTTATAATCTCCGTGATGGTCAAATTCTAATTGACGGACAGAACATTGAAGATATAACATTAAATTCTTTAAGAAGAAACATAGGAATAGTTCAGCAGGACATTTATTTGTTTAACGCAAGTGTCAAAGATAATATTCTATATGGTAAACTTGATGCTACCTTTGAAGAAGTAAAAGAAGCTGCTAAAAGAGCTAACATCGATGAGTTTATTATGTCCTTACCCCAAGGATATGATACTATAATAGGGGAAAGAGGTGTGCGCCTTTCAGGTGGACAGAAACAACGACTATGTATTGCGAGAGTGTTTCTCAAAAATCCTCCTATATTAATACTTGATGAGGCGACAAGCGCCCTTGATAATACTACAGAGATAATGATTCAAAAATCTCTTGATGAATTATGTGTTGGCAGAACTACCATTGTTGTGGCACACCGATTGTCAACAATTAAAAATGCAAACAGAATTGCAGTGATTTCTTCAGGTGTTATAACAGAAGAAGGAACTCATGAGGAACTTATGGAATTGAATGGCACATATGCTAAACTTTATAACCAACAATTTCGCGAAAGTGAACTTTAAAATAAATCACCCGAATAATAATTCGGGTGATTTATTTATAATTTATATAAAAGATTTTTTAATTCTTCGACATCACTGACTATATGGTCGAAATTGGCATCTTCAAGTTCTTTACGGTTTCCATAACCATATAAAACACCAATTGCTTTTATTCCTGCATCGTGAGCGCCTATTGCGTCGTATTTTCT
>JAZNWH010000044.1:0-25038 GCA_045593265.1 Clostridia bacterium
TTCTGCTTAAGAATATGCAGAATTAACAAACAGAATTGAGTGATGTGAATGGAATTGGACATGCAAAACATTACAATAGTGATGTTTAAAATTGAATACCATAAATCATGGGCACATTTTGAGTTAATCAAGATGTGCTTTTTATTTAAAAAATATAAGGAGGAACATTAAATGAAGAAATTGGATTTATACGAATCAAGATTATTTGGTAGAATTTGTTACGGGTTTGGTAGAGATGAAGACGGCTATGTTTACATCAAAGATGATGAAGCTAATGTGGTTAGAATGATTTATGACATGGCTATTAATGGTCATAGCTTGCAAAATATTCAAGAAGAATTATATAACCGTGGAGTTAAATCGCCATCAGGTAAAGATAAGTGGACAAGGGACGTTATTGATAAAACTATAAATAACAAAAAGTATTTAGCTTATATTATTTCATTCGAAAATTTCGTTGAAGCATCTATCGAAAAAGAATCTCGTTGCAGATACGTAAGAAGTTAGCCTAGGGACAGAATTGCAGGTTTGTTATATAATTCTATTATTAAAATGAGAGGAGAATTGACTATGAACAAATCAGCAATTCAAAAACAGCTTCGGTATATTATTGCTAAAGAGCAGTATATGAAACCACTGCTTGAAAATGAAATTATAACCGAGGAGGTGTATAACGAAGTATTAGAAAATCTGTATGATGAATTTGAGGTCTGGAGATATAGCAAAATTCAAAATCCGGGCATTGAATTTAGAAAGAATAAAAGAGAAACAAAAAATAATCTAGCAGAACAGAATCCGGGATATATCTCTTTGACAGAATTAGCAAAAAGTAATATGAAAAAATCAACCGGTTACACTATTCAAATGTGGCTAAGAGATAGTGGAACTGTTGATTTTCTTGCTTTATGGGAGAATAAACATAATGAAAAGTTTATTTCTATTCCGGTAGAATTAAACGCTTTAACACCTAAAATATGGATAAAAGAAACAAATTCTATCGGAATTGTTTCAAGGCAGGGGAAGAATGGCGGAACATATGCACATAAGGAAATAGCGATGCATTTTATGTGTTGGCTATCTGCAGAAATGATGCTAAATGTTATAGAGAAATACTTGGAGGTAATGAATGATGAGAAAGATAACTGAAATTCCAGCTACAATTTTCAAATCGTCAAAAGACATAAATAGACAATATAGAGTGGCAGCGTACTGTAGAGTTAGTACAGAAAAAGAAGAACAGGAAAATAGTCTGGAAAATCAAATTACATATTACAAGAATAAAATTGAGAATACTCCTAATTGGACTTTGGTTGATATTTTCGCTGATTTCGGCATAAGCGGAATGAGTGAAAAGAAAAGATTGGAATTTCAGAGAATGATGGACATGTGCGATAAAGGAAAAATTGATTTGATTATTACAAAATCTATTTCAAGATTTGCACGAAACACCGTTGATTGTTTGACACATGTAAGAAAATTAAAGGCAAATAATATAGGTATTATATTTGAAAAAGAAGGGATCAACACACTTGATGCAGTGAGTGAAACGTTCTTAACATGGTTTAGTGCTTTTGCTCAGGCAGAAAGTGAATCATTAAGCCAAAATGTGACAAGAGGTAAAAGGATGGGATATAAAGAAGGGAAATTTTCGTTTCCGTCTTGCTTATATGGGTATGATAGGGGCGATGGAAAAACACCTGTTATAATTCCAGAACAGGCTACTGTTATTCGAAAAATGTTTCATATGTATTTGGAAGGAAAATCGATACGAGGGATTAAAGAGTGGCTTAATGCTAACAAAATTGAAACACCAAAAGGCAATGAGTCATGGAGTAGATCTACTGTGTCTGGAATATTGAGAAATGAGAAATATAAAGGTGATGTACTCTTACAGAAAAGTTATACTGTAGATTATCTTACAAAGACAACAGCAAAAAACAAAGGTGAGGTAACACAATATTATATTGAAAATAATCATGAAGGAATTGTGTCGCGGGAAATATTTGATATGGTGCAGGATGAAATGCAAAGAAGAGCAAGTTTATACAGTAGTAAAACTCCGAGCAAATACAGTTCTAAGTATGCTCTCACAGGCAAGGTGATTTGTGGAGAATGTGGCGCTAAGTATAGAAGAGTTACCTGGTCGAGAAATGGTAAAAAGAAAATCGTATGGAGATGTACGGAAAGACTCACTAATGGCATTATGAATTGCAAGAATTCGCCTACAATTTTAGAAGAAGATTTACATAATGCAATCATTGATAGTTTAAAAGAGATATTGCCTAAATTTGATGATATAGCTAAAAAAGTTGAAAATGAGATTGAGGCTGTTATGAAGAAAGATGATGACAACAATCCACAAGTTATCCAACGTAAAATTCAAAATTTTGAGAAAGAAATTGAGGTTTTGAGGAATATTTTAAAAGAAACAGAGGATAAAGAGTTTTATATTGAAAAAATTAAAAAAATAGAAAATGAATTATTAAAACTAAACAAAGTAGATAGTTTTACTTCAGTAAAAGAATCTTATGATTTATTAAATCAAATTAAAAAGATCGTTGACAATAAGGAATTGAATATGGACACATATTTTGACATAGTGATTAGTAAAATAGTTCAATATATACTAATATATAGAACCGGGAAAATAAATGTAACGTACAATTAAAATGATACTTATTGTATGTTTACTTATTGTGTTCAAGATGCTATACTATAATATGAGGTGATGTATCTGTGGATATTATTAAAGTGTTTTCACTAAATGTAAGGAAATACCGAATTCAAAAAGGATGGTCTCAGGAAGAATTGGCTGAGAAATCCGATTTGCATAGAACATATATCAGTGCGGTAGAATGTGAGAGACGAAGTATTGCTCTAGAAAATATACAGAAGCTAGCAGATGCACTTGAAATAGATACATATAAATTGTTTATGGAATAATATAAAATTTATTTTTTGAAAGGAGGATCGATATGAAAAACAATACTGTGTTTAATAGATTGTTTACGCAATATTCTATCAATGATTTGATTCATGGTAATGATAATCAAGTATATAAAGCTGTCATTAAAAGAGTATTACAAGATCCTCATTCTAAAAATAATGGTGAAATTATAAGTGAGATATATTCTTACATGGGAAAGAATTATCGAAATGAGTATTTTTATCAAAATACCCTTATTAATAAATTGTTATTAGGAAAACATAGTGTAAATACAACTACTGCATTAACACAGATACCTATAAATAAGTCAAAAGCAGACTTTATTCTAATAAATGGAAAAGCGGTAGTGTATGAAATAAAAACAGAATTAGATAGTTTTGTTAGACTGGAAACACAGTTGGATGATTACTATAAAGCTTTTAGTGATGTTTGTGTTGTTACCTGTGAAGAAAATTATGATAAATTAAATTCGATTCTTCAAGGAACCAATGTTGGTATTTGCATATTAACTAAAAGAAACACCCTAAATTTTATAAAAAATCCTATTTCGGATTATAGTAAGATTAGTCATGAAACGCTGTTTAAAATCTTACATAAATGTGAATTTGAGAATATAGTAAGTGAATATTTTGGTGCATTGCCGACTACGACTCCTGTTTTTTATTATGATGAATGTTACAAAAGCTTCGCACGAATACCTATAACGGAAGCGTATTGCGCTACCTTGAAGCAGTTAAAAAAGAGGAATAAGATATTAAAGGAAGAATTTAAGAAAGTTCCATATGAATTAAAGTCGTTAATGTATTTTTATAGTGAATATGATAATAAATATAGAACATTACAGAAGTTTTTAAATGAAAATTATGGGGGGATCTAAGTATGTATTTTCCATATTTGAGAGGCAGACAATATGAGTTGCTTGCATTAAGAGAATTGGTTGAAAAAGATGCAATAAGCAAAAAGGTCATACCAATTATAGAACCAGTTAAGCTTTCAGCTACTCTTTTAAAAACGATGGATGCTTTTATTAAAAACAATAGACAAATGATCGTAATATGCAATCCTGCGGTAGGCAACTTTGTTACAGATATGAAAACGGATGACAAGAATCAAGAACAATTTCTTTTGTTGTTGAAAAGTGAAGAAATAATTAAAGGGCATATCATGAAGAAAATGTCTGCACAATTTATTGATATTTGGAAAGATAAAATGGGAGTGAACAAAGAGGAATGGGTAGTACTTAATAACAAGCGAGAGTTTGTGGATGAATATTCTAATATTTTTGCAGAACATCCTCCAAAATTTGTTTTAATACCCGACGAAAGCAACTTTAGAAGAAAAACCAGAGAAGGGAATAATAGAGTTTTATTAGCAGATAGATTTAATAAACTAGACAGAAATTCAGATTATTCAGAAAATGAAGATGAGTTTTACTCTGATGATCATTTATATTACGACATTGATGGTTATAGAGGTTTTTCGGATTATTCCATAATTGGAAATGATTATTTAGAATCTGGTTTTGCGCCATATGCAGTAGCAATCCATATCATTTATTTAAAACAGGATGATAGTTTGTGGGTGCATCATTTTGTTTCAGATTCAAATGACGATATTCAAAACCCTGCAAAAAAATTTTATGAGGCGGTTAGTAAACTTGCAATTTGGTGCGAAACTAATAATATCGATCTTACAATAGGATTAAAAACATTTATTGAACACTATAATAATCAAACATATCCAGGATTAGGAAGTGTTAAAAAATTGTCGTTAATGCACCACATAGAATTATTAAGCAAGCTTCTTGATGGGGTGAAGTGATGAATTGTTGTGAAAAGTGTTTTAAGGATATTGAAATCAAAGCCATCATAAAGACGCAAGGAAAAAAAGGAAATTGTGATTTTTGTGGGAGCAAAAATACATATATTTCAAATGTTTCAGAGAGTTTGGAAATAAAAGAAAACTTTGAACGGTTAATAGATGTATATTCGTCAGAAAGTAGTAGACCAGAGGCATTTCCAAAAGAAAAAATGGATTTGTTAAAAAATATTCTGGCATATAAATGGAATATTTTTAATTTACAACCAGATGCTATATATAGATTTTTGACAACGCTTCTTCCAGAAAGATATATGGAACAACCTGAAATTTTTGACAATCCAGTAGGTATATTTGAAGAGATTAATGATGATTATTTGGGAGAGTATTCAATTTTAGGAAAACATCAATGGGAAGATTTCGTTACAGAAATAAAAGAAAAAAACAGATTCCATACCAATATAATAAATAAGGATGTTTTATCAAAAGTTTTACAAGCCTCATTTAAGGTATATAAAAAGGGAACAATATTTTATAGAGCAAGAACTTGTCAGGATGAAAGAGGGTATACTAAAAATGAGATGTGGGCGCCACCACCACAAATGGCCTCTAGTGGAAGAGCGAACCCTGAAGGAATTAGTTGTTTGTATTTGGCTGATTCTATTGACACAACCTTGCACGAAATCAGAGCTGGTATATACGATTATGTAACTGTTGGTAGGTTTGTTTTACAAAGAGATATAGAAGTTGTTAATTTAGCAGATATAGATAAGATAAGTCCATTCAAGGATTTAGATATTAGCTTGATTGCTGCGAACATTCCTCATTTAATTAAGATCGGACAAAACATAGCTAAGCCATTAAGAAGATATGATAGTGCTTTAGATTATTTGCCTACGCAGTATATATGTGATTATATTAAGAGTGAAGGGTTTTCAGGTATAGAGTATAAAAGTACGATGCTAAATGCTGGAACTAATTATGCGATATTTAATGAGAATCTATTTAAGTGCACCAAGACGGAGGTTTACGAGGTGCAATCATTAAACTATGGCTATCAATCGGTTCTAAAGTAAGCATATAATCTTTACAAATGGAATAACCCAATACATAAGTTAATATTTACAGAATCCGACATGCCTCTCAATGATGACCATGTCGGGTTATTTACTAACTAATTATAGAAATATCACCGATTTTGTCACCGATAATGTCACCAATAAAAAAACTGTCACCGTTAGGGTGACAGATAAGGATAGCTTATTAAAAAATAGATTAAAGATTGGTGAACCCCAATTTGGACCCCAAAATGAACCCTAAAATTGTATGTGTTGTTGATAAAATTTAAAAGGTTTACAAGTGAACTGAGGCTTGTTGCATCGTTGGAGATTTTATAGTAAACTTTCATGTAAAGGAATACAACAAAATGTCCTATTAAATGTCTCAATAAAATTTGGATAATTACTGAGAGATGGACTCTTGTTTGTGGATGTTACTCATAAGGAGATTGATCGTGTCATGCAAGTTGCTTTTTTAATGAAATTTGACTACGACAAGTGAAATAGCTTCGCTGTGTAATACATTTCGTGTACGAAATATTGCTTTTCAATATGAAAAGGCGAAATTTATTCACATTTTTTGAAAGAAAAATATTTTATAATCCGCAGGATTATTTCATATCAAACAAGTTGATATTTCATTAAATGTTTGAAATATAGTTTACCTTTCCTACATAAACAGAATAATTTGAATATTAAGAAGCTTTTTCGCAATTTTATTATTTTTCACAATTGACTTTTTTTGAGTTTTATATTAAAATGAGAATAGAGGTGAAAGATGTGGATAAATTAAATACTGTAAAGAAAATAATATCATATGTAAAACCCAAAATAGATTTATATCGAAGTTTTCCAGAGAAAGAGGAAGATATCATTCAATCTCTAACAATAATTTTTGATATTAACTCAGAATGTTGGCCTAGAATAATTAAAGACGGAGTTTTTGTAGAATCTTTTAAAAAAGATATGGGGAAAGCTAGAATGATAGCTTTAGAAAAGTTACTGTATAAATTAGATGAGCAACATTATAAAAGAATCATGTTTATAAATGATTAAAAAAAGACACATACATGTTGTTTTAAGCATATAATTATAAAGAGAGCACAGAACTAGGTTTAAGCATAGCACCGAGGTTCGTGAAAGGTTGAGATTATGTTAAATACAATGATAATATATATAAATAAACTTGCTACAGAAGCCAGAAGAGGATGTGAGCAAGAAAATGAGTTTTTAAAAGGTATGCGCAATCTTCAAGAAAATGAAATGCAGCAAGTTGTTGAATCGTTTGGCGGCAAATTGGAACAAATATCTGATGATTCAATGGAGAGTAATGCACTAATAAGCGGAACACAAGATAATTTTGTTATTAAATATAAAAATTATCATACTATAGACATTCTACATGAGTTAGGGCACGCCTTTTTACATTTAGAAAAAAAGAAAAAAGAAAAACCCTTAGATGGAGATTATGGTTTAGATGAGACTTCTGCATCAGTTTTTGCAAGGGCTTTTTTGATGCCAGAGTATTTATTTTACAATGATGTTATTGAAAATTCTATAAATAGAATATGTGATATTCAGCACATTGCAGATATGTATAGTACTACATGTTCAGATGTAATAACTCGTGGTCGAGAATTAAATTTGTGGTAGGTTAGGGGATACAAATGATTAAAATTACGGATATACGAGAGAAGGCAAAATCTTATTCTGCTAAATACTATAGGAATTTATATGAGTATTCTGAAGAAAAATTATATATTTTTTTATCTATTGATATATGTGGATCTACTATTCTAAAAGCAAACAAGGAAAATAGATGGTTTGAAATAAATCGTATTTTATATAACTATGATTTTAATAGAATGAACTTCTGGAAATTAAATGGAGATGAAGTCCTTTATTACGAAGAATTTAATAACATAAGTCATTTAATAGAAATTATCAAAGAGGCATATAAACATATTAAAAATATGGAGTCTGCAATAAATAGTAAAGAAAATAATTTTACAAATGAAATTGTGGGACTTAAGGGTACACTTTGGATAGCAAGAACTGATAAAAGCGATTCAAAAGATTTTGATAGTATTCGATTAAAAAATGAAATAATTACGGAATACATAGGTTTAAGTGTTGATGAAGGATTTAGACTCACTCAAAAAGCATCCAAAAGTAAATTAGTAATTGATCCTAAAATAGTACATTTATTAAATCAGTCATATTTAGTTTCAGAAAACCCTGATTTGAATTCCTCATTAAAAAAAATGGCATGTAAAGTGAGTAGCAAGGATTATATAGATATTTTTACAAACATACGCTTTGTTGGATATACAAAACTGAAGGGGATATGGAAGGATAGAGGATATCCTGTTTTTTGGTATTTTGAAAATAAAGATACAGATTATGAATATGATGAACATCTAGATCAAATGTATGTTGGAGACAAAATTAAAAGATGTTATTCTTTTTCGGATGAAAAAGTAAATATTCATATGGATTTAAATAAAATTTTTGAAAATGTCTCTTTGTCTAATGAAATCAAAAAAATCCTTGCAATTGCAAGTAAAAGTAAGCCACATAAATCAATTGACAGTTTTGCTAGGTTATATTATTCTTGTGTTTGTGTAAATACTCATACAAATCATGTGTTGATTGCTAAACGAAGCGAAAAAAGACATCATTTAAAAAATGTTTGGGAGTTTGGGATTTCTAAACATACATCGACACCAATTTCTATAGCAGAGGTCATAAAAAACGATTATAAAAATGAATTTGGTATAGATATTGAAGTTGTTACTGATGGAGAAAAGGAAAATAATATAATACCAATGCATTTTTGTACGATTTATCGCAAAGGGACAAAGCATAATAATATATTATGTTTTGCTAAAATAGTTGGTGGAGAGTATAAAGATGAAGACTTGATAAAGATTATAAGAAAAAATACTGATAAAAAAAGATATATTGATTTTAAGTTTGTTGGTAAAAATGATACTCAAAAGTTTGAGACAATTTCCATAGAAGATATTGAAAAAGATTCCATTATGGCAACAAATAACAAATCGAAAGCCTTTGGTGAAAACAGGGCAGTTATGTATTTTGCACAATCTGTCTCTGCTGCAATAAATTATTTCCAAGATGCTAGGAAGGAGAAAAAATGGTATGAATGAAAAACAAACGTTGAGAGATACACTTAATGTTATCAATGAATGGACAAGTAACTGTGATGTTAAGGTTTCTATAATATTGGCAATTTTTGGTGTGGTTTTTTCTGCATTTTTTTCATCAGATTATGTAAAAATTTTTATTAAAATAATTAAAAAATGTTTTGATGATGTATCGTTATTTGAATGGATATACATAATTGCATTATTGGCTATTTTACTTGCAATCATAATAGGTTTTTGGAAACTAATAAGAGTATTGTTGCCAACAATAAATACGGATAAAGAATCTCTAATGTTTTTTGGTGGAATTTCAAAATATAAAACACCAGATGAGTATTATAATAAGGTTAAAAATTATTCTGATGACAAGGTTTGTGAAGATTTGATATATCAAATTTATGCGGCCGCAAAGATTTGCACACAAAAATTTAAGAATCAAAAAATTGGGCTTTACTGTCTTACCTTTGGAAGCTTTATTTTTGTGATTTGGTGTGTTATAGGATGTTTTGTGTTTTATATGTAAATAGGATAAATTGTTAGGTACCTATTTCGTACAAGAGAGCCAAAAAAAGACTTGTTTTGACAAGTCTTTTTTAGTTATATTTGCCTACGACAAGTTATATTGCTACGCAGTTATATTCAGCTTACGCCGAGTGATATGTGGAGGCAAATATAATATCACTGAAAACAAAAATATCTCTATGGTTCTGCTTCCCCACCAAAACAGAACGATTTAGATGACTATCTATTTACTTTAAATATTTTTTATGTTATAATATTCAAAGGATAGTGTGCTAGGTGCGTTAATATAGTAATAATATTACCGGAGGATACAACCAATGAAATTAAGCAAATGGTTAAAGAATTGTGAATTTAAAATGAGATGGTTTAGGATATATATTATATGGATACGGATGGTTATGATTTTAAACTTTGCACAACTGCTTTCAACCTTTGTTATACCATATAGTCTTTATGATACTGAATATGTAGTTCTTAAGGCAATAATTAATGCTGTTATAGTAGTACTGTTTTATATTACATATAGATATTTAGTCATATTGAAAAGAACTGGATATGCATTAAATAACTGCTTAATTTTCGCTAGTGTTATTTTCTTTTCAATAGGATTTGCTTTAGATTCTTACTATACTTCATTTGATAACAGATATTATTTAGATAGTGCGTTTGGGTGTTTTTGGCTGATGTTCATACCTTACATATTATTTTGGTCTCTGCCAAATTTCATATATTTTTATAAACGTAGAGAAATATTTACAAGAGAAGGAATATTGGTTGAGCAATCAGTAGGTAATTCCTTGAAAATAAAAAAAATAAAGGTTATGGAAACAAAAGAAAACAAATTAACTGAGTCAAATGAACAAGTTGCATTTTGTAGAAAGTGTGGAACACAATTATTGATTGATAGTGTATTTTGTAACAAATGTGGAGCAAAAATTGAACAAATTAGTAAGAACTATGATGTATGTATTTTTGATACAACCACTCATACTTTGCGAAAGGAAAAGAAAACTATTGATGTTACAAAATTTCCACCATCTAAATTTGCAGATAATGATACATATTATGCCATTGAAACTTTTAGAGATGGTAAAAAAGTAAGAATTTATCATACTAAGGATAATTGGAATAAACAAATTGAAATTGGTATAAGTGAAGAAGAGAAATAGATGGCATCTAAACCATTCGGCTCTTCCATCAAAACAGAACGATTTAGATGACAATCCAGAGCGTTCTGTTTTTTTATATTATTGATATTTAATTTTGGTTCTGATAATATATAAATATAATAAGTTTTAAACCAACAAAATACACAAATTATGTTGTTCCTTTTATTCTTACTTTCATTTATACTTAAAGTGTAAATTTAAAAGGAGGACTTGTTATGAACACAGACAAAATTTTAGCGGAAGCAATAGCAAAGGATTATGCACCAAAGGATAATTCAAAAATAGTTGCCCTGAAAAAACTTGATAAAAAGGCAAAACTTCCGGCAACAATTTTTACTTACACATTTGGTATTATATCAGCACTGATTGTTGGCACAGGTATGAGTCTTGCTATGCAGGCAATCGGTAGCGGAACTGTAGCTATTATTGCGGGAATTATCATAGGAATTATAGGTTTCATTCTTTGTGGAATTAACTATCCGATTTATAAAAGGATGCTTGAAAGAGACAAAGCAGAATATGCTTATGAAATTGTTGAACTTGCTCGTGAAATAAGCGAAAAAAAATAAGATGAAAAGGATGGGTAGCTTTGAATAAATCAGAGAGTAAATATTTTAATACTGCCCAAAAGATGGACAAGGCACTTATATCCCTTCTTGAAGAAAAAACTTTTGAGTATATAACAGTTAGTGAAATATGTAAAAGGGCAGAAGTTAATCGTTCTACTTTCTATTTACATTATGAAAATACGGTGGATTTACTCAATGAGACGGCGAGATTTTTACTTGATGATTTTGCTGCATATTTTAATGTTGATGTAGAAAATATAACTAATAAATTTAAGGAGAACTCGCTTGATGAGTTAAATTTTATATCGGATGAGTATTTGCATCCATATTTATCATATATTAAGGAGAATAGAATTGTATTTTCAACCGTTTTATTACATTCAGTTTCATTTGGATTTAATGAAATATTTCAAAGGCTTTATGACAATATATTTAATCCGATTTTAGAAAGATACAATTATCCTGCCACTGACAGGAAATATGCTATGATGTTTTATCTTAACGGAATAACCGCAATTGTAACAGAGTGGCTTAAAGACGGATGCGAAAAGACAATCGAAGAAGTATCTGAAATTATTTACGGATGTATATTTGGGCGTGAAAACAATAGCATCTAAACTATTCGGCTCTACCAACGATATTAATGTTGATGTTTTGGAATTAACATCTGAAAATGGAAATATTATTATTCCGTTATACTTAACATTTGAAAATCCGACAGAAGCACCTCTCCACATAACAGGAAGATGGGAGTGTAAATTTGTCAAATAAATAGTGACATCTAAAACATTAGATTCTTCCGAAAAAGAGTGCTTTGCCTAAATCTAGTAAAAAATTACTTGTTAGGATACTCTTTATTAGTTTTTGTGTTAATAAAGACAGAAATTGCAAATAGGTATATAGTGAAGCTCATATATATTACAAATATTGCAACTGAATAATATTATAAATATGCCATATTTTTTCCTTATATTGAGATAATACTATTGAGGTGGTATTATGGAATCTATATGGAATAAAGAAGTTGATATTAAAAAAGTCAAAACTCTTGAAGGAGATATAAAAACGGATGTATTAATTATTGGTGGAGGAATATGTGGAATTTTATGTGCGTATATGCTTAATTCTGAAGGCGTAGATTGTGTTATTGCAGAAGCAGATGAAATATGTAAAGGTATAACTAATTACACAACTGCAAAAGTTACGCTGCAACATGGTCTTATATATAATAAAATAATAGATAAGTACGGTACTGAAAAAGCACATATGTACTATGAAAGTCAAAAATGTGCCTTCGAAAAGATTAAGTCCATTGCGTTGAAAGATCAAAATTTTCAAGTATGTGATTCATATGTTTATTCTTTGGATAACAGGGCAATAATTGAAAAAGAATTATCAGCATTAGAAAGGATTGGAGCAAATGCTTCCTTTTGCAAACATACGGAGTTGCCATTCAATGTTGCAGGAGCTGTTATGATGGAAAAACAAGGAATTTTTCATCCATTAAAGTTTATTTTTGAACTCATAAAGAATTTAAAAGTATATGAAAATACAAAAATTACTGATGTTAAAAATAATGCAGCTATTACTAAATATGGTACCATAAGAGCAAATAAAATTATAGTTGCAACGCATTTCCCTTTTATTAATAAACATGGGGGATATTTTCTTAAAATGTATCAGCACAGGTCGTATGTACTTGCATTGAAAAATGTTGGGGATATAAAAAACATGTATGTTGATGTGGCACAAGATGGATTATCTTTCAGAACATACAAAAATTCGTTATTACTTGGAGGCGGCGGACATCGTACCGGAAAAAAAGGAGGAAGCTGGACAGAACTTGAAAGAGTAGCCAAGAAATATTACCCTCATTCAAAAGAAATAGCAAGATGGGCAACACAAGACTGTATGACCCTTGATTCAATTCCTTATATAGGCAGATATTATGGTAAGGCAAATGATATATATGTTGCGACGGGGTTTAACAAATGGGGAATGACATCTTCGATGGTTTCTGCAATGATACTTACGGATATGGTGTCCGGAAGAAAAAATAAATATGAAGAGCTTTATTCACCTTCAAGGTCTGTATATCATTCTCAACTTGCTTTGAATATAGTTGAATCATTAAAAGGTATGCTTGCATTTAGTGTGCCCAGATGTCCTCATATGGGATGTGCATTAAAGTATAACAAATATGAACATTCCTGGGATTGTCCGTGTCATGGTTCCAGATTTGATGAAAAAGGAAATCTGATAGACAATCCTGCTACTAAAGACAAACATATATAAAGGGAGATGTAAAATTTTTACATCCCCTTCAATTTAATCTTTGATTAGCATTGGCGTTATTGATGTGAGAATTATCAGTAAGATTGTAATAGCTAAAAATAGTGTTCTGATTCCAAATGCTTCAGCAAACAAGCCACTTAGGTAAGAACCTGTGAATGTTCCTGCACCTGAAGAAACAACAGTCCATACACCTTGTGCAAAAGCATTACCGGTAGCTGATACATTTTTCTTTATGTATGGTGTAACAGAAGGCCCAAGTAAACCAAACCATACAGTGTTAAAGATAAGAGATAGAGAAGCAACTGCCGGAGTTGGAGCTATGTATATTATAAAACTTCTGAATACTCCTGATAAAGCTATCAACATAAACGTATATTTCCATTTAATCTTACCTGAAATCTTTGAAAACAACAATACAACAAGCCACTCTGCAAATGCAGCGATACTTATAAGTAAACTAAATGTTCCAACATTACCTCCCAAAGCATTTTCAGATGTATAATAAACAGCGAAAAACGCAAGAATGGAAGATGAGGATATATACAGGATAAATGTATATATCAAAAATTTTATGAACACATTATTAAATACTTTTTTATCTTTGCTTTCCAAAATTTTTGTTTCTGTCCTGCAATTAATTGTTTTTGAAAAAACAAGAGATATAGCTGCTAAAACAGCTACATAAATAAAGAACAACCAAGGTTTTTCATTTGGTAAAACCGTAAAAATTAGTCCCATAACAGCATATCCCAAAGATGCAAATGATCGGAAAAAACCAAATGAATGTTTTGTTTTTAAATAGTTTTCAGAAGCTATGGTATCAATTAGTGGCTGATGTACCATATAGCAGAAATAAAATAGTGTAACAAAGATAAATAGCTGTGATTTTGTTATATTTCTTTTTAAAAACAGCAAAGAAAATACTGTCAGGAAAAATAAAGAAAGTGCAAGTATATTGCTTTTGTTCTTTGATTTTCCAGCGAAGTATGACCACACAAGCTGTGAGAGCGCTGTAATTATAGCACCGAGTCCCGCAACTTCTCCTACAGTTTTGGGAGTAGCAAAATCAAGGGATGCAACGTATACAGGGATAAAATTATTTATCAGACACTGTATCCCCCAGGGAAGGAGATACAGTGCAATAAGTGATATTGTGATTTTTTTATTCATTTATTTTGTTACCTCATAGCTGAGTGTGTTGTAGTTTACAGTAACAGCAGTACCGTCTGAATAGGTTGTCTTATAAATTCCTTCATCGAGTTTTTCGTGTTTTACCATAAGTTCGTACTGAAGATGACACATTGTTTTATATTCATCGTAAACCTTTTTGAGTTTGTCAAGGGCGTCATTTAACTGTTCTTCTGTTGCACAAAGTAAATCTTCTTCGCCCATCCAGTTTCCACAACCACCTTCATCAACGTATTTTGAATTAAAGTAGCCAAGTGGTCTGCCACCGTATTCCAAAAATTTAAGATGACTCTTTTCATCCTTTACGCAGTAATTAACAGTTTCTGTTGAAGGATTGTAAAGAATTGAACCATGAAATACAAGCTGCCAGAATGGTATTGTTTCATCGCAAAGTTCTCTTTCTACAGAGTACAGATTATAGCAAGTATAAAGAGCATAATCAAGTACATCGGATGCGAAATCGAAACCACCTTCACTTGCAAAACCACCAAACATATCTCTTGTCATCTGCCCGATATTACAGTAAATTTCAGCAGCTTCCTTTGTTGTAACAGGATGTTTCTTACTGTAGCAAGCTCTTGGTGGGAAATTTGTTATAACATCAATATAGTGAAGCCCTTTAAATCCCATATTCTTTACAATTTCAAGATTTCTTTCGGTAAATCTTACCGTTTTTTCAGGGCAAATATGGAAAGGTTGACCGCCACCCCAAAGAATTTCATCCTTTGAATAATCCCCGTCGCGTTTTACCATAAGTTCATCTTCATCCCAGTCTTTGGAAATCTGATATATGTCAGTACTGTTTGTGTGAGCTACCATCTGAAAACCGAGCTTTTGACCATAAGCACAAACTTCTTCAAGTTGAGCCTGACCACCAATTGTTTCTTCAACAGGTAAAAGCTGAGGCCATCTGCCGTCATGACCCTTTATTTCAAAACCAACGAAGCAAACCTCGCATTTATCAACGCCTCTTTCTTTAAGACCGTCTAAAATATCTTTAACTCTCGAGAAGGTACAACCTACGATAACAGGCGGTTCATTTTCTTCTGTCTGACATTTAACAGGAGAGGGAACAGGTTTCCATGCAAGTCTTATACGAAGCTCGGGTGATTCCAATGCATACTGTATATATGGATTGTTCTTTACTTTTTCACGAAGTGGCATAGGATTTTTGATTTTTCTGTAAAATGCAGCCATATCATTGTAATCGCTGCCTTTTGGAAAATTATGAAATTCTACACATATATCTTCATATCTTGTTTTCGCGTCAACAAAAAACCTTGGATATATGTAATAATTATTGTTCTTAACGCCCAATACGATTCTGTATTCATATGTCATGCCTGTAACAATAGCGAAAATGCTTTTTTCTTCTGTCTTAAAACCGTAAACAGGCATATAGTTGCTGTCAGAGATATATTCACTGTCAACATCTCTTTTCCTAAATTTACAAAGCATTGTGCCGCCTTCTTGCGTTCCTCTCGGTGCAAACATATAGCCATCACAAATACCGCTTGTCAGCATTTCGTAGCAAAAATCAATATGCTCACAGTCATCGCCAATCAAATCCTTTGAGATTATTACCTTTGTTACAGAACCGCTTGATTGAATTGTTGGTTCTATATAATTAATTTTACCATCTTTTGAAACTATTCTGCATTTCATTGTAAAACATCCTTTCATAATTAGCATTGCAAATTAATTATAACTGTGTTATAATTTTGATACAATGAATTTAATTGACTAAAATTTGACTTTTTATTCCTTTTTTGTTGGAGGTAGTGATGTTAAAATCCTATGGCAATTTAAATAAAGATACTAATGCGTTTGATTTTATGAGTTTACGAAAAGAAGAAATGCAGTTCTGGTTCAATAACTTCAGATTAGAATTAAAAGACCATAACCGTGCACAGATAAATCCGGGTTTTGTCAGTCATACATTGGTAGATAAGGATTTTCAGCACACAATTAATTCATTACATTTTCTGATAAAAGGTAGCGCAATTTTAAACTTTGAAGGAAAGAAATATCAGCTTAATGAAGGTGATGTATTTTTGTTAGGAAATCATGTTAAATGTTTTTGGGAATATACAAGCATTTCTGAGGAACTGACTTTTCTTTTTAATGCATATATGGGAAATCTCAATGACTTATTCACTGATTTGAAAAAGCCACTTGTGTTAAAAGGGAATAATGAAGATACAAGCAGAGTTGATGAATTGTTTTACAGAGAAGATAATCTCTCAGTTTTTATCTTGCGCAATATGTGTTTAAGATACCTTGAAAAGTTTTTATTTATGACCGGAACAGATTTTACGGAGCATATAAAAGTTGTAAAGAAATACGAAGACGTTTTTAAATACATAACAGAAAATTTGTCTGTGAATTTGAAAATCGATGAACTTTGTAAAGCTACTAATTATTCTATAGGATTTTTCACAAAAAGCTTTTCAAAGGATAACGGAATAACAGTAAAACAATATATACATGATAAAATAATGTCTGATGTAGAACAGATGCTTATATATTCAGATTTAACAATAAGAGAGATATCTGATAAATATGAATTCTGCGAGCAAGCTTACTTCACAAGGTGGTTTAAGAAATATAAAAACTGTACTCCTATGGAATATAGAAATACAATCAGGAACATTACTGAAAACAAGGGTAGAACTATTTAAAAGCAAAAAAGCAGATTCTTTAGAGAATCTGCTTTTTTGGTGCCGAAGACCGGAATCGAACCGGTACGAGGTTTAACCCTCGCAGGATTTTAAGTCCTGTGCGTCTGCCAGTTCCGCCACTTCGGCTTGACTTTGTTATAATACCACTAATTTACCATTTTGTCAATAGTAAATTTATAAAAATTATTAATTTCTATTGAATTTTTAGTGTTTTATGATAAAATGTATATGGTGATTAAATATGAAAAGTTCACAGCAAAAATTAAAGTTGTTATATCTTTCGAAAATTTTATTGGAAAATACTGACGAACAGCATCCTTTAACAATTAATGAGATGATAGATTTGTTGTCTGTGTACGGAATATCAGCTGAGCGTAAAAGCCTTTATGATGATATTGAATGTCTTAGGCTCTTTGGTCTTGATATATTGACGGTGAAAGCCAAAAGCTACGGCTATTATATCGGAGAACGTGATTTTGAACTTCCTGAATTGAAGCTTCTTGTTGATTCCGTTCAGGCCTCAAAGTTCATAACACACAAAAAGAGCAATCTGCTCATAAAGAAACTTGAGAACTTAACAAGCAAGCATAATGCATATAAACTGCAAAGACAGGTTTATATTGACGACAGAGCAAAAACGTCAAATGAGAAGATTTATTACAATGTTGACAAAATTCAGGAAGCTATCGCTGAAAACAGATGTATAACATTTAAGTATTTCGATATTGATGTGAATAAAGAAAAAGTTTATCGTAAGAATGGGGAATTGTATTTTGAAACACCCGTTTGCCTTATGTGGAATGAAGAAAACTATTATCTGGTAGCTTACAAAGATAAATATAAGAGTCATACACATTACAGAGTTGACAGAATGGAAATTATTGAAATTAGTAACGAAAAAAGAGTTTTGCCTAAAGAAGAATTTGACCCTGCTTCTTATGCAAAAAAGATGTTTTCGATGTATTCGGGGGATGAAACTGAAGTTGATATATTGTTTGCAAATGAGCTTTCAGGAATAGTACTTGAAAAATTCGGTACAGATATTTTTATGTATCCTGTAAATGACAGACAGTTTAAAGCTAAGCTTAAGATATCAGTAAGCCCGTTTTTCTTTTCATGGGTGCTGGGGCTTGGAGATAAGGCACATATAGTTGCTCCGTCAAGCGTTGTTGATAAAATGGCTGAATTTCTTAAAAATGGTCTGAAAAAATATACTCGTGTTGAACAAAATGACGAATAAAGAATTTTTTTGTTAAAAAGGCTAATAAAACTTAATATATTTTATCTAAAACTGTTTACAAAAACGAAAAAAAGTGTTATAATCAATTGGATAATGATTTAGTTAATCTTGAAAGGAGAAGATATAAATGGCAAGAAAAATGAAAACCATGGATGGTAATAATGCTGCTGCATGGGCGTCATATGCGTTTACCGATGTTGCTGCAATTTATCCCATCACACCTTCATCAGTTATGGCAGAAGTAACAGATGAATGGGCTGTAGAAAACAGAAATAATATTTTCGGACAGCCTGTAAAAGTAGTTGAAATGCAGTCAGAAGCAGGTGCAGCAGGTGCTGTTCACGGCTCATTGGCAGCAGGTGCTCTTACTACAACTTACACTGCATCACAGGGCTTACTTCTTATGATTCCTAATATGTACAAAATGGCAGGTGAATTGCTTCCTTCAGTAATCCACGTTAGTGCACGTTGTGTAGCTTCCCATGCATTAAACATTTTTGGTGATCATTCGGACGTTATGGCTTGTCGTCAGACAGGTTATGCAATGCTTTGTTCAAACAGTGCTCAGGAAGTTATGGACCTTGGTGCTATTGCACATCTTTCAGCTATTAAAGGTAAGGTTCCTTTCCTTCATTTCTTTGACGGTTTCAGAACTTCACACGAAATTGATAAGATTGAAGTATGGGATTATGATGACCTTAAAGAAATGGTTGATATGGATGCTGTTAAGGAATTCAGAAACAATGCTTTGAATCCTGAACATCCTGTATTAAGAGGTTCAGCACAGAACCCTGACATTTTCTTCCAGAACAGAGAAGCATGTAATAAGTATTATAACGAAATTCCTGCTGTTGTTGAAGAATATATGAATAAAGTTAACGAAAAGATTGGTACAAATTACGGTCTTGTTAACTATTACGGTGCACCTGATGCAACAAAGGTTATTGTTGCAATGGGTTCAATCTGTGAAACTATTGAAGAAACAATTGATTATATGTTAGCTAAAGGCGAAAAAGTTGGTTTAATCAAAGTTCGTCTTTACAGACCTTTCCCTGTTGAAGCTTTCTTAAAGGCAGTTCCTGCAACATGTGAAAAGATTGCTGTTATCGACAGAACAAAGGAACCCGGTTCAATCGGTGAACCACTTTATCTTGACGTTTGCGCTTGCTATGCAGGTAATGCAAAAGCTCCAATGATTGTTGGTGGTAGATATGGTCTTGGTTCAAAAGATACTATCCCTGCTGATATTATCGCAACATATAAGAATCTTGATGCAAAAGAACCTGTTAAAGGCTTTACTCTTGCAATCGAAGATGATGTAACAAATCTTTCACTTCCAAGAGAAGAAAATCCCGATACATCAGCTGAAGGTAATACTGCATGTAAATTCTGGGGTCTTGGTTCTGACGGTACTGTTGGTGCTAACAAAAACTCAATCAAGATTATCGGCGACCATACAGACCTTTATGCTCAGGCATATTTCTCCTATGACTCTAAGAAATCAGGTGGTATTACAGTATCTCACTTAAGATTCGGTAAGAAACCTATTAAGTCAACATATCTTATCAATAAAGCAAATTTTGTTGCTTGTCATAATCCATCATATGTTGACAAATATGATATGGTAGAAGATATTGTTCCTGGTGGCAGCTTCCTTCTTAACTGTGCTTGGGATGTTGAAGAACTTTCAAAAAGACTTCCAGGTAAGATGAAGAAATACATCGCAGAAAACAATATCAACTTCTACACAATTGATGCTATTGGTATTGCAAAAGAATTAGGTCTTGGTAACAAGACATCTATCGTTCTTCAGTCAGCATTCTTCAAGATTGCAAATGTAATCCCATTTGATGATGCTGTCGGTTATATGAAGGAAGCAGTAGTAAAATCCTTCGGTGCTAAGGGCGAAAAGATTGTTAATATGAACCATGCTGCTATTGCAGAAGGTGAAAAGAATATCAAGAAGATTGATGTTCCTGCTGATTGGGCAAATGCTGTTGAAGAAGAAAAGGCAGCAAAAGATGTTCCTGATTACATTAAGAACATTTTAGAGCCATGTAATGCTCAAACAGGTGATAAGATTCCTGTATCTAAATTTATGGGTATGGTTGATGGTCATCTTCCACAGGGTATGGCTGCATACGAAAAGAGAGGTATTGCAGTAGATGTTCCTGAATGGGATGCAACAAAATGTATTCAGTGTAATAAGTGTTCTGTAGTATGTCCTCACGCAGCTATCAGACCTGCAGTTTATAATGCAGATGAAGTTGCTAATGCTCCTGCAGCAACAAAGCATAAGAAGATGATTGGTAAGGGTATGGAAGGATACGAATTCGGTATCATTGTTTCAACTCTTGACTGTAGTGGTTGTGGTAACTGTGCTAAAGTTTGTCCTGCAAAGGAATCTGCACTTGTTATGAAACCAATCGACACACAGAGAGAACAGCAGGAAGCTTTCGATTATGGCGTTAAGCTTTCATTCAAGCCTGATGTTTTAGCAGGTCCTCTCAATCCTAAGTCATCACAGTTCCGTCAGCCATTACTTGAATTCTCAGGTGCTTGTGCTGGTTGTGGTGAAACACCATACGCAAAACTTGTTACACAGATTTGTGGTGAAAGAGCTTATATTTCAAACGCAACAGGTTGTTCTTCAATCTGGGGTGGTAGTGCTCCTTCAACACCATATACAGTAAACCACAAAGGTCATGGTCCTGCATGGGCTAACTCACTCTTTGAAGATAATGCTGAACACGGTCTCGGTATGGCTGTAGCAGCTAAGCAGATTCGTTCAAGACTTGCAAATCAGGTTGCAGCTATTGATGATGCAGCAGTTAAGGCAGCAGCTGAAAACTGGACAGCAACATATGAAGATGGCGATGCTAATGCTCAGGCAACACTTGACCTTGTAGCAGCTCTCGAAAAGTGTGGCAGTGCTGAAGCTAAAGAAATTCTTGATTACAAAGAATATCTTTCTAAGAAAGCAGTTTGGATTTTTGGTGGCGACGGTTGGGCTTATGATATCGGTTACGGTGGTCTTGACCATGTTCTTGCTTCAGGCGAAGATGTAAATGTATTCGTATTTGATACAGAAGTTTACTCAAATACAGGTGGTCAGGCTTCAAAATCAACACCTACAGGTGCTGTTGCTCAGTTTGCTGCAGGTGGTAAGCCAATCAGAAAGAAAAATCTTGCAGAAATGGCTATGTCTTATGGCTATGTATATGTAGCACAGGTAGCTCTCGGTTATGACCAGGCTCAGACAGTTAAGGCTATTAAGGAAGCTGTTTCATACAACGGTCCTTCATTGATTATCGGTTATGCTCCATGTATCAACCATGGTATTAAGGGTGGTATGACAGATACTCAGAAGGTTATCGACAATGCAGTTAAAGCAGGTTACTGGCATACATTCAGATTTAATCCTGCTGAAGAAGCTGATATGTTCCACCTCGATTCAAAGGATCCTACAGAGTCATACAGAGACTTTATAATGAACGAAGTTCGTTATAGCTCACTTGCTCGTAAGTTCCCTGAAAAGGCTGAAGAACTCTTCACAGAAGCTGAAAAGCTTGCTAAAGAAAAGTATGAACACCTCAAAAAATTGGGCGCTCTCTATAGCAACAAAGAATAATCGGCTATAAATTTTGCATATAACAAATAAACTTTACCTAGCTCGCTGTACCTTCGTACAGCTTCGGGTTCAGTTTATCTGTTCTACATCAAAATTTATACACCTTAGTTAAGTGATAATACCTACCACTTTTAGTGGTAGGTATTATATTTTGAACAGACTTTCCCTAACTCGACGTATCTATATACGCCTTCGGACTCAGTTCATCCGCTCTGTATCTAAATTTATACACTTTTGTTAAGTGATAAGACCTGCCTCTTTTGCGGAGTGTTCTAAAGGACACTCCGCATCGATATAAATTTCTTCGAAATTTTCTATATGTGTAAACACTCGATATGTCATAAATGACTCGATATGTTGCTTCGCAACGATAATAAAAGAATTTATATCATATCGAAATTTCTGCAGGAAATTATATCGAATTTGCCACAAGGCAAATATATCGAGTTTTTATAAGTGATTTACTTATAAAAACATATCGACAAATAAAAACCTTTCAAAAAAGCTTAATTACGCTACTTTGAAAGGTTTTGTTTTTTGTGTTATATCCTTAGGAACACTTGCCGTTGGTGGCAGGTTTTTTTAAAAAGTATAATTAGCAAAGTTGTATTTTAAGCATAAAATAAATTTGGGGTGATTTTGTGCTTTGTAACGGCGTTTTCTCAGGTGGTGGAGTAAGGGGAATAGGTCATGTTGGTGCAGTAAGTGCATTTGAAGAATATGGGTATAAATTTTACAGGGTAGCAGGCACATCAGCAGGTGCAATAGTTGCGTCTCTTATTGCGTCTGGGTATTCAGGCGGAGAACTCTTTGAAATTATGCAAAAGATTGATTATCAGAAGTTTTGCGAAGAAAAAGCAATTAACCGAATCGGAATATCAGGAGATATAATTTCACTATTACTGTTTTATGGAATTTATAGTACAGATTATTTTGAAAAGTGGCTATATGACCTTTTGAAATATAAAAATGTTGAGACTTTTGGTGATTTAAAGATTTCTCAAAGTGAATACAAGCTTCAGGTAACAGCAAGTGATATTACACATAGCAGACTTCTTGTTTTCCCTCAGGATGCTGTTTTGTTTGGTATCAAGCCTGACGAAATGAATGTTGCTCGGGCAGTAAGAATGAGTATTTCTATCCCATTTTTTTACAAGCCTGTTGTTTTAAAGGATTATGCAGGTAAAAAACATTATATTGCAGATGGTGCACTTTTAAGCAATTATCCTATATATTTAGTAGATAGGTATATGAATAAAACTAACATTCCAACTTTTGGATTTAAGTTTATTAACACCGATAAAACAATGTTAAGTACACAAGATACATGTAATAATATTGTTGACTATTGTAAATTTACTCTTAAAACTATGCTGAGTGCACAAGATAATACCCATATATCTGTATCTTCCGGAGACTATGCAAGAACCGTTTTTACATCTGTAAATATTTGTGTTAATGGAAAAGAAAAGATAGTAGGTGCTGCAGATTTTGATATAAGTTTTGATGAAAGCTATGCGATGTACCTTAATGGAAGAGAAGCGGGTAAGAAATTTCTTGCGGAATGGAACTTTAATGATTGGAAAGATAAGTACAGAAATTATAAAATGTCGTTGACAAACATAGGTAAATAATATAAAATTATTAAAGAAAATAATTACTGACAAAGGTGAAAAGTATGAAAGAGGGAACAGTTTTTAATATACAAAAATTTTCAGTTAATGACGGCCCCGGTATAAGAACAACTGTTTTTTTAAAAGGCTGTCCTTTGGATTGTATATGGTGTCATAATCCTGAATCAAAATCTTCTAAGCCTGAAATTATGTACGATACAAATAAATGTATAGGCTGTGGTGCCTGTGTGAATTTGTGTAGTGAAAATTGTCATATTATAACAGAAAACAAACATATATTCCAAAGAGCAAATTGCACTTCCTGTGGTAAATGTGCAGAAGGTTGTATGGTTGAAGCTTTAGAAAAAGCAGGTAATGTTAAAACTGTAGCAGAGGTCATGGATGAAGTTCTTAAAGATAAGGCTTTTTATGAAAACTCGGGTGGTGGAATGACAATTTCGGGTGGAGAACCTATGTTTCAGTTTGAGTTTACATATGAGCTTTTAAAGGAGGCAAAAAAACAAGGTATCCACACCTGTATAGAAACATGTGGTTTTTCGAAAGAGGAAAATTACAGAAAAATCGCTGATTTAGTAGATATATTTCTTTTTGACTATAAGGAAACAAATGGAGTTAAACATAAGGAATTTACAGGCGTAGATAACACTCTTATTTTAAGCAATCTGAAAATGCTTGATAGTATTGGTGCTAAAATTATTTTGCGCTGTCCTGTTATTCCTACACTTAATGATAACGTAGAACACTTCAATGGAATTGCTGAGACTGCAAACAGTCTTAAAAATATACTTGAGGTAAATATTGAGCCTTACCATCCTTTGGGAAGTGGAAAAGCTCAGATGCTTAGTAAAGAATATGTTTTAAAAGATTTAACTTTTCCTGAAAATGAGACGGTGGAAGAATGGATTAAATATATTTCAGCAAAAACTAAAGTACCTGTAAAAAAAGCATAAAACAGGGTAAAGAATGAACTAACTGAGTAAAAGGGAATGTAAAAAAAGTTCATAATCGTAAAAATGCTTAAAATAAATATTACTAATATATTTTTAAACTTATTAAATGGCAAAAAATATATTACTTAAGGAAAAAATCGTTTTTAAACGATTTTTTCTATTTAAACAA
>JAZNWH010000045.1:0-27685 GCA_045593265.1 Clostridia bacterium
AATTAAGCGAATTTTGGCAGACTTTTCAGCCTGCCTTTTTTGCATGCACTTTTTTAGAAAAACACACCTAACTTAAAATTTTTATCTTCGTTAGGTGTGTTTTGATTTTTTATATTATTCTTAACTTAATGATATTGGTAAAAAAACTTTACATCCCCTTTTATAGTTTTTAAATCCTGTTTAGTTATCTCTTACTGATTGCATATATTCCGATGGTGTCATAGATGTTATATTTTTAAATCTTCTTGAAAAATATTGAAGTGAAGAAAAACCAAGATAATCACTTATTTGTGAAAAATTCATTTCTTTTTCTCTCATAAGATGTTTAGCACAGTCTATTTTGCATTTGGAGAAATATTCCATTGCTCCCGTTCCTAAATTATCTCTGAAAAGCTTTTTCATATTTGTTGAGCTTATACCAAACTTTTCACACAAATCCTTAAAGGTTATATCAAGACAGACATTGTTTTCAAGATAAGTGCAGATTTCTGAAAGCAACGGATGTGAAATATATGTAAGAGGAGATGCTTTGGCAGGAGCTTTTGCACTTTCTCTTATACAGCTGAGCAGAAACAATTCCACATATATTTTTACTAAATTCTGGGCTCCTACAGATGCTAAATCATTCTTTACAAGACGTGTACTGTAAGGTTCACCGAGCGGCGTGGAAAAAGCCTCCTGCGAAGCAGAAATTAATTTTGATATATATTCTTTCTTCTCATCATCGCATTTTATTGTCTGCCCTGCAGTTTTCATTAATTTCTCATTATCACAGATAAATGAAAAAATAACCGCATTTGCCGACTTCCCTTTTGCAGGCTTTACCGAATGAAATTCCATAGGCCCTATCATACGGAAGTGTCCGGGTGGTATCAATTCCTCCTTAGATCTTACAGTAACCGAAAGCCAGTCCCTGTCCGAATATACAACCTCCCAAAAATCATGCATCTCTCCCGAAAACACAAAATCACGTGCATATTCAAAATAATGAACTGATACAATTTTTTCAATATTTACTTCTGTTTCCAACGTAAACGGAGTATATACCATATTTATCACCAATCCAATTATACAACACATTTCAAAAATAATCAACCAAAAGTATAAATTTAATGTCTGTTTTTTATTTGACATACAGTTATTTTGTGTTATACTTATAGTAGCTAATAGTATAAGGATGTGAACTTAATGATAAAATTCGGTACAGGTGGCTGGAGAGCCGAAATCGGCAAAGACTTCAATATGGAAAACATTCAAAAGGTAGCACAGGGTCTTTGCGTATATATCAAAAGAAAAAAACAGGAAAAATCACCTGTTATAATAGGTTATGACAGACGTTTTCTTTCTGACAGTGCTGCAAAATGGATTGCAGAAGTAATAAGTGCAAACGGTATTAAGGTAATCTTTTTAAACAGAAGTGCTCCTACTCCGTTAATAATGCATTATGTTAAGAAAAATAATCTTTTCTACGGTCTTGAAGTTACTGCGTCCCACAATCCTTCAAATTACAACGGAATTAAAGTAATTGTAAAAGAAGGTCGTGATGCACCCCTTGAAACTACCGCAGCTCTTGAAGAAATTATTAACAAGATTTCTCCTAAAGATGTTGTTTCTCAGCCTTTTGAACAAGCAGTTTCAAACAAATCTGTAAATTATCTCAAAAATCCTTTCAACGATTTTATTGATGACATTTTAGGTCTTTTAGATACCGAGGCTATAAGAGAGAGAGGACTGAGAATTCTTTTTGACCCGATGCATGGTTCATCCTCTTATCCTTTAATTGTAATTCTTCATACAGCTCGCTGTACTGTTGATATTATTAATGGTAATCGTGATGCATATTTTGGAGGAAGTATGCCTGCTCCTACAGAATCAACCCTTAAAGGACTTGCAATGGAAGTTGTTAATGGAGGATACGATTTAGGTATAGGTGTTGATGGTGATGGCGACAGACTCGGAATTATAGACTCAAACGGACAATATATCAACGCAAATGACATTCTGGTTCTTCTTTATCATTATCTGCATGAGTATAAAGGATGGAAAGGCCCTGTTGTAAGAAACCTTGCAACAACACATCTTCTCGACAAGGTTGCGGCTGATTTCGGTGAAGAGTGTTATGAGGTTCCTGTAGGATTTAAATACATCTCTTCTAAAATCGATGAAGTTGATGCCGTTCTTGGTGGTGAATCAAGTGGCGGTCTTACTGTTCGTGGACATATTCACGGTAAAGATTCTGTTTATGCTGCATCACTTTTTGTTGAAATGATGAGTAAAACAGGAAAAACTCCTACCGAGCTTTTGAAGAAAATTCATAAAAAATATGGTTACTTTACAATGGTTGAAGAAAACCTTAAGTTCCACCCTGAACAGAAAGATGAAATTTTAAATATAGTTATGACAGAGAAAAAGCTTCCTGAATTTCCTGCAAAAATTACAGCAGTAAATTATGAAGACGGATGCAAGGTTTATTTTGAGGATTCATCCTTTGTTATCTGTCGTTTCAGTGGCACAGAACCTTTACTTCGAATTTTCGCAGAAAGTTCCACTAAAGAAAAAGCTGCAGAATTTGTTTCATCCTGGAAAAATTTCCTTAATCTGTAAAATAATAAGCTATGACCCGTAAGAGTCATAGCTTATTTTCAAATATCGATGTTATTGTCATGCATCATATCAAGTTTCTCGGAATAAAGATGTCCCATATCAGAAAAGCACAGACAGGTAGGTGCAGTCAGTCCATTTTCATTATTTCTGAATTCAAGTACAGTTACACCTGTATGGGTATAAGAAAAAGATGACCACATAATATTGATAGGGATATGCAAAAGATGAGAGAGCCATGCACGAGAAAATGCCGCATGGCAGAAAAGTGCAATCTTTTCATCATTTGGTTTTATAATGCGATATATTCCATTTTCGTATTTATATCCTTGTCTTTCTAAAAACTTATCCCCATTTTCCCATATAAACTGCGCTGCTTTTTTCATTTGGGATTCCTTAAAGCCCTGACATTCAAAAGCTTTGTCAAAACCTAAATCCATATTTCCATTTTCACGGTAGTAGGTGTTTTGAACATAAGTAACAGATTTCATTTTTCCATCGGGAAAAGGTGTTAATCTGTCCTCTTCAATTTCACGCGCCCATTCCTCTATATTACATTCAAGGCCCAAAAGACGACAGGCAGGAGCAGCGGTCTCTTTGGCTCTTCCCATAGGTGATGAAAAAATTTTATCAACTTTAGCTTCAGCAATCCTTTTGCCTACTGCTTCTGCCTGAAGCTTTCCTCTTGGGGTAAGCGTATCCGTTTCATATATGGGGTCGCCATGACGCACTATATATAATAGCATTTATTCTCTCCTTGTCATATAATTAATCTACAAATAGAATTGTTTATACCATTTTGCAAAATTTCTCAATCCTTCACGAAGAGGGGTTGATGGTTTAAAGCCAAAGTCCCGTTCTAAATCCGAGGTATCTGCAAATGTAACAGGAACATCGCCCGGTTGCATAGGAACAAGCTTTATATGTGCATCAAAATCGTAATCTGCCGGAAGAATTTCTGCTGCCATTAACTCCTCCTTTAAGATATCCACAAAATCAAGCAGATTTTCAGGATTCGAATTACCTATATTATATACTCTGTAAGGTGGTAAAGGAAGAGAATCTTCTCCGTTTTTCTTTTCGGGTGCACACTGCATAACCCTTTTTACACCTTCTACAATATCATCAACATATGTAAAATCACGCTTGCAGTTTCCGTAATTAAAAATTTCTATTGTCTCACCTTTTATCAGCTTATTTGTAAAGCCAAAATAAGCCATATCAGGTCTGCCGGCTGGTCCGTATACAGTAAAAAAACGAAGCCCTGTGGAGGGTATATTATAAAGCTTAGAATATGAATGTGCCAACAACTCGTTTGATTTTTTAGTTGCGGCATACAAAGATACCGGATTATCAACCTTATGTTCTGTTGAATAAGGAACAACTTTATTCGAACCGTAAACAGAGGAACTTGACGCATACACAAGGTGCTCCACAGGATAATTACGGCACGCCTCCAAGATATTGTAGAAACCTATTATATTTGATTCAATATATACATCAGGGTTGGTTATTGAGTATCTTACGCCTGCCTGTGCTGCCAAATTAACCACAACGGCAGGAGAATATTCAGCGAAAACTTTATTTATAAGCTCTTTATCTGCAAGATTTCCTTTAATAAAATTCCACTTTCCACCATTCTTGTCAAGCTTTTCTATTTCACCAAGTCGATATTTCTTTATAGAAACATCGTAATAATCATTCATATTATCAAGACCGATTATATTAACACTTTTAACCGTTTTGAAAAGCTCCGTTACTAAATTCGCACCAATAAAGCCAGCCGCTCCCGTAACAAGAACTGTTTTATTTTCAAGTTTTACATTTACCTTAAGCATTTTTATTTATTCCTTTGTAATCTTTTTTTACCTGCTCATAGCTTTCCAGATTTCCTATGTTATATTTAAAAAAAATATCCGCTGTTTGTAAAGGTCCGTATTATCCCTCTTTACCATAAAGTATTCTTTCGTGTTCTATTATTTCTTCGTCAGTAAATCTCTCTTTTTCCAAAGGTGAATGAACACCGACATGAATAGTATATGGCGGAACATCCTTAACAACAACACTTCCTGCACCGACGACACTTCCTCTCCCTATTCTGACGCCTTTTAATATTGTTACATTGCACCCAATCCACACATCGTCTTCAATATATACATCGACATCATTCTCAGGTAATTTTTCCTCATTAGTAACAGAACGAAGTGTCCTACCTATCATATCAATACGATGATCCCCACCTCTTATAGTAACATGAGGACCAAACATCACATTGTCGCCTATGTGTATAGTAGAAATGGCAGCAATGAAACTTGCATTATCTGAAATTCTTACATTGTTTCCTAGTTCTATATGGTCATAGAAAAATTTACACCCTTTACCAATGCTAATATTCTTTCCACATTTTTTAAACATAGCTTTTTGATAAACCGACACGGTTCTCACTCTTATGCTTTCAGCTATTTTGTTATAAACTTTAGCAAAAACTTTTAAAAATCTTATATATAACTTCACAAACAGTCCCTCCGTTCAATTCATCTCTTCTATCCCTTTGTAATCTTTTTTTACCTGCTCATAGCTTTCAAGATTTCCTATATCATAACGTTTACCGGGCATCTTTAACGCATACACCCTTCTTTGAGAACAGAGCCACGCAATAAAGCTTCCCGGTGCATCGGTTTTACATCCGTCTTTAATTCCCTTATCTACCATTTCTATATCTTTTTTTGCGTAAATATAAAATGGAGGAACACACCAGTTTGATTTAGGAATTTCAGGTTTTTCTTCCATGTCGAGAACCAAGTCATCTTCATCAGTTAATGCAACTCCGCATTTTTGAAGCTTTTTTGTTTCTTCCTCATAATAACGCATAATACAGGTTGATTTCTTCTTTTTGAAGTAGGATATAAAATCGCAAAGAGAAAAATCAAGAACATTATCCCCTGCTATAACAAGCATATCGTCATTTATACCAAGTTTCTTTATTGCAAAATCAATATCTGCAACAGCACCAAGCCTGTTATCATTTTCTGTTGAACCATCATCTATTACTGTTATAGGCGCAGAAAGTGTTTTTTTCTTCGCCCAGTTGTTAAAATGTTCAATATAACGGTGATTTGAAATAATAATATATCCGTCAATTTCTCCTGACAAATCAATATCGTCAAGAAGATGGTCAAGTATTGTTTTTTCATTCACTTTCAAAAGCGGTTTAGGAAAATTTTCTGTTATAGGATAAAGTCTTGTTGCATATCCTGCCGCAAGTACTGCACATTTCATATAATTTCCTCCAGATTATACTTTTTATCAAAATTGACAGCCGTCAGCTGATTTGCAAAAATGCACCGAAAACTTTTCTTTAAGCTGAGGGAACTGTTTTAAATATTCCTGAGTAATTCTTTCCTTTATGCTTTCTTTATATGCAGGGTCAATTATCGCCATACAACAGCCTTTAAAGCCCGCTCCACTGAAACGTCCTCCGTAAATACCGTCGGTTTTTAACATTATATCGTAAATTGCCTTTAACTCATCCGACCCTGTCTGATAGCTGTATATACTGCTATGCCCACTTTCAAAAGAAAGTCTTCCGAATTCATTAAGGTCTCCTTTTTTCCAGGCATTTGCACCTTTTTCAACACGTTCAAACTCTGAATAGTAATGCTCTGCCCTCATCCTCCAGCTTTCAGGAAGCTTGTCTTTATATTTTAAAAATATTTCTTTTGGTACATCCCTTAGACGCGTATCTGTAAATTTCCCGTATTCAATGCCTGCAAAAGCTTTGAGAGCATAAGAAGCAGCTTTCAGTTCGTCTACTCTCATATTAAACTTACTTCCTACAAGTGTTCTCTCAACTCCACTGAAAAAAACAGCGATTTCGTAAGGTGGCATATCAGGGTTCTGAGGAATAAGCTCATAAGAATCGTCTTTGGTATCAAGATAAAGCAGATGATTCTTCTTTGAATATATCTCACAGGACTGATCAAGTTTACCGCAGGAAACACCCACATAACTATTTTCTGCTTCAAGAGCAATTTTAATTGCCTCATCATTTTGAAGTTTTATATTATTTGCCTTACACAAAGCAGACAAGTAAGCAAGTATTACCGCTGCTGATGAGGAAAGTCCTCCTATTGGCAAGCTACCCGAAATAAGTGCATACATACCTTTCTCCAAAGGATATCTTTTACCTAAAGCAACAGTTGCCCCTCTTAAATAATCTGCCCAGTCATTTTGCTTGTTTTTAGGAACAGCGTTAATGTAATATTGCACAGTCCCTTTAAAATTCATGCTTGAAACCTCTATTACACCATTTTCTGTAGGCATAAACAAAACATCTATCCCTTTATCAATAGCAAGACCTGTGATTTTCCCGTACTGATGGTCAACATGAGCACCTATCGGGCAGACTCTGTACGGACAAAAAGCTGTCTGCAAATCTGATGCTTCAGGATAAAGCTCCAAAAAATGTTTTTCTAAATCTTTCATATATACTCCCTGCAATTCGTATTAATTTATTTAATTTTTTATTTTTTATAATGCTTCAATAAGCTTTTTACATACTGTCTGAAAACCTTGTTTGTAACGCCAAAATTATCCTTAATCGCTAACGCATCTTTTACATATGCACACAGCAAACTTGATAAAGCCTTACCGAGCATTCTGCCCTGAGCATAAAAAACCGAAATCGTTCTTTTCCTTATTGCTAAAGTTTTAGGATGACTTTTAAGATACACCTTATGCTTTTCAAGCAAAAGCTCATGCCCTTTTATCTTTTTAAAAGGATTTACAGTTATACGTTCTCCCGTATGGACAGAATAGTCAACCAATATATCATCCACATAATCTACCTCATATTTTTCTGCTATCCTTATCCAGACATCATAATCCTGAGCCGCAGACTGCATTGGATCAAATTTCCCACATTTTTCAAAACACTCTCTCTTTATGAGTGAGAAAGACGTACTTCCGATAAAATTACGCTTCAAAAGTTCGTCATATACATAGCCATTTTTATACTCTTGTCTAAGAGTATACTGTTCCCCAGTTTCCTCAATTGTAATTAGACATTTGCAATAGACGAGCCCAGCATTAGTTTCCAATGCCTTTTTTAATTGCAGTTCTATTTTGTTTTCACGCCAAGAATCATCGTCATCAAGAAAGGCTATATATTTCCCTGTAGAGTTATCAATCCCCGTATTTCTTGCAACACAAGCTCCCATATTTTTTTCATGTCGGATATACTTTATTCTGTCCCGATACTTAAGAACAGTATCACGCACGGCATCTCTGAGCTCATAATCTGCAGGACTGTCATCAACTACAATAATTTCCAGATTACTGTAAGTCTGATTAATTATACTCTTAACTGCTCTTTCTACAATATCAGGCGGTCGTTTATATGTTGTAACAATCGCACTTACCAATATATTCTCCATTAAAAAATCCTCTTTTTCTTATATTTCCATATCAATATAAATTATCGTTTAATGCGTTTAGCCAGCAAGCCTGTAACAATATCTCTAACATAACTAAATTCTTCCATGTTTCTATATACAGCAAAAAATGTTAAATTTGTTATAACCACACAAAGCAATGTATTCAATACGAAAGAAATAAGCATATTGCCGGTATACAATGAACCTATATATTTTATTATCACCACATTTGCAAGAACAAGTAATACAGCCAAAATATATCTCATAAAATATCCTGCAACAGGCATATGAAAAGCTTTTTTGTAAACAAGCACAGGTTCAAACCACCAGGTTGTAAGAAATCTGCTGATAGTTGTTCCTAAAATAACACCTGCCACACCACATTTTTTAACAAGAATAATTGATATTATAATGTTGAGCGTTGCTGTAACTATTGGGCTAAATCTACCTTCCCAAAACAAACCACAGGCATCTTTATAGGAAATAGATACCAATTGATATCCTTCCATAAGAAATTCAAGTGCAAATATCCAGGCTGTAATTTGTCCTAAGCTACAATTCTGACCTGCCCATAATAAAATAAATGGTTCTATTAATACAAACATACACACACTGCAAAAACCAAATATCCAATATGAAATCAGGCTCAAAGATCTGAATACGAACTCGCTTTTTTCTACACTTTCATTAGCTACGAGATTACCTATAGATGCTGTCATTGAGCTGAAAAATATACGCACAATGTTAAATACATTAGATGTAATAAAATAGTAGTTCGAATATAATCCGTTGGCAACTATTCCTAAAAATCCCGTTATAACTATACTATCAGTACTTTTAACAATTTTAGAGTTGATTTTATAACAAGCTGTTGCAAATATTTTTTTAAGTAATTCTTTTCTTTCTGTGCGAGGTAGAATAGCTTTTCTATTATCTTTTAAATACGGATACATTTTATCCGCTTTACATGAAATAATAATATTGGATATAAGCTGACCTATAATTCCCACAATCAGATATAAAACAAAAGCACTTGATGCTCCGATAACATCACACAAAACAACAAGTGTAATAAATTGTACAATGTAAACTACAACAGAAATTATCGTTGTATATATCGTAAAAAGATATCTTTTTTGGTCTGCAACTATAATAACAGATTTATATGCAAAAAACAAATAAGTAACTACAGTTTTGAAAAGGTACAATAAAAAAATCACATTGACATTGCCTAAATTTTTACTTTCTGCTGCAATTCCTGATACAAACGGCAGTATACACATTCCTCCAACCAATATAAACAAGGCCACTATTCTGTACGCATTTTTTATAAAATGCATAATCTGACATATTTTTTGAGTGTTATTTTCAGCAAGAGGCTTATATAAAACATAGCTAACAGCAGTGGACATACCTAATTCTGATAACGCTAACATTCCCAATATATTTAAGAACAAACCTTGTAGCCCAAGATATTCAACACCCAAAGTATATAAAAATACCGTTCTTATTATAAAATGAGTCAAGTGTAAAAACAAACGCCCACCCAATCCTACTAAAATATTTTTAATTGAATTGACACTTCTGGACATACTTCCTTATTCACCCCATCCTTTTAATTTCTTTTTTCGTATTCAATATATTTTTATTGTTAAAAGAACTACTCATTTTAACAAACTTTCCTTTGTCGAAATTCTTATTTTTTAAATATGCAGTTATCGCAGAAAGCATAATGCAAATATACCTGTTATAATATGTAACACCACCTGTTTCAATTACTAATATAGCACACATCAAACTCAAAAATAACATATTTAATTCATCTTCACTTTTTGATTTGATGATATTAATAAAAATTACTATATAGCCCCAATAATATACTAAAAATCCTGTTATCCCGAAATTAACAAGCATTTCAATATAATTATTATGAGCATAAGTTCCAAACAATTGATAAGAGTAGCAAATACCACCACCGCCAAATATTATGTTATCGGAAAAAAATTTAAACCCCTCCGTAATATACCTAATTCGTTTTAAATCACTTACCGAATCTTCACTCGAACTTCCTATGATTGTTTCAAAAAGTACTATGAATCTTTCCTTATATCCTGCAAAAATCGGCACATTAATTATAATTATAATCATAAGAAATATCAAGATTGCACCAATTAAAATATATTTTATTCTGGTTATCGGACTTTTTGTTTTGCTGTATTGCCAAAACATTATTGAAACAGCTACTATTACAACGATAAGAGCTTTTCTGGACCCGGTAAACAGTATTACAAAAAAACATATAACCACATCTAAAATTGCAGGAATTCTCCATTTCCCTATCTCTTTGTCGAAAAACAGGTAATAACTGCATATTATAAATGAAAATACACATCTCTGTGCTATTGTATTAAGATTTCCGTACTCCCAGCCTAATCTTTCAGCTACCTGAGCTTTTTGTGCCAGTGTAAAGATTTCTTCGCCATAAGTAATAAAAAAATTAAGACTCAAAAAAGCACCTGCCAGACAATAGCTGAACATAATCATTTTTATGTCCTTTTCGGTATAAACAAGATTACCTATAACAAAAGCTATAACAACACTGGTTAAAAAACGATGTGCATATGAAGGAGCAATAGGAACATCTATCCAAAGCAAAGATACTTCTATCATTATACCCAATAAAAATCTTACAGTAAATTGTGTATTTGAAATACCTACAACAGATTTTTTATTAATTATATAAAACATACTTATACCTAAGAATGCATACATACCTATAGAACTTAAAAAATTAAGCTGTGCATGGCTTTCGTACACAGTACCTAAAAAATATATGTTTAAGAATATCAATGCTAATTTTCTTAAATTATCATGCTCTGTTTTCATTAAATTTTGCATATTTACCTCTTGCTTTGAAGATTTTGAATATCTTCATATCATTTGATTAAGCAGTTGCGTTAATATCCGAACCCGTTTTGGGAACGTGTTTTTACGCTACTGCATTGTTAAAATACTCGCAAATGCGTCAGCGTTTACTGCGTTTTTGCCTCACATTAACGCAAAAACACAGCTTTGAGAATTCTTCGAACCTAAAGCAAGATAAAATTGTTGCTTTTTCAAGGCGGCAGGTCGCAGTAATACTTTCGTATTATAAGACCGACAACGATGAAAAACAGCTATTTTACTTGATTTAGGCGAGTTTGGATACTAACGCAACTGCTTAACCCTTTAACCGGAACTGTTATTCCTATACAATAATGTACTTACGGAATAACATCAGAGCAGGTCTTCTGACTTATGTTTTAACGCAATATTTCTGCCTTCTCAGTTTCCCAATGACTGACTTTCGTCAACGAAATAAAGCAAAACACATACAGCGACTGGAATCGTTCAGGATTTTCACCTGCTTCCCTTTTCACCGACTGTATCTAACGCAATAAAGCCGGCACTCTGTGTGAATTATTGATGGGAGTATACCATATTTTTTGATAAAAGTCAATGGACAAAACTAATGTTTTTTATTGCTTTTAAGAAAGAAAAGTCCATAACATATATCAGAATTTAACCATTTTTTTTGCTAATGCTGAAAAAGCCTTGTATATGGGAACCTCAAGCTCCTTTTGTGCATTTTCAAGCATTTGACGAATTTTTATATTTTGAGGGCAATGAGGCTCACATTTCCCACAGCCTATGCAATTAGAGGCAGCAGTTGAATTTTTTCGCAGAGTTGTACATATAGCATAGTCAACAAGGGCGTGGAATTTACCCTCGGAGAAACGTCGGTTATAAGCTGAAAATATGCCGGGTATATCAACATTTTGCGGGCAGGGAACACAATATCTGCACCCTGTACAGCCTACCTTCATTTTTGAATTAATGGCATTTGCCACAGAATTAAGCATCTGTAAATCCTCGCTGTTTAATTCCCCTGCCTTTGTTTCACTTGCTGTTTTTATATTATCGTTAATCATTTCAACAGAATTCATTCCCGACAGAACCACTTTCACATTTTCCTGATTAAACAGCCATTTTAATGCCCATTGCACAGGTGTGTGCTTTGTTTTGTAATTATCAAAAATTTTAATTGCTTCTTTCGGTAGCTTGGTTGCAAGCTTTCCGCCTCTTAACGGTTCCATAATAAATACAGGTATTCCTTTTTGAGACGCATAATCAAGACCTTTTCTTCCTGCCTGAGAATGTTCATCCATATAATTATACTGAATCATACAAAAATCCCAGTCGTATGCATCTATAAGCTTAATAAAGGAGTTGCTGTTACCGTGATATGAAAAACCTATCTGTCTTATTTTCCCTTGCTTTTTCTTTTCTTCAAGCCATTTGTCAATGCCAATGCCCTTAAGTCTTTCCCAGGTGTCAGCATCGGTAAGCATATGCATAAGATAATAGTCGATGTAATCTGTTCTGAGCCTTTTTAACTCCTCACAGAATATTTTTTCGGCACCTACTTTGCTTTTAATAAGATAATGGGGGAGCTTTGTGGCAATATTTACTTTATTTCGCAATTTGTTTTCATCAAGAATTCTGCCCAGAACTGCTTCGCTTCCGGGATAAATATAAGCAGTGTCAAAATAATTTACGCCACCCTCTATTGCAGTAAGCACTTGCTTTTCGGCCTGCTTGTAATCGGTTTTTGTACCCTTTCTTTTAAAACGCATACAGCCAAAGCCTAAAACAGATAGATTAGTACCATATTTATCTTTTCTGTAATTCATAACCACACCTCACAAAAATTTTAGCATACAACTATATTTTTGGCAAGAAAATATATGTTTTGATTTGTGGAATTATACATTTTACTTGAAAATATTACCGCTATAGGATATAATGATTTCAAGTAATGCTTGAAATCGTCGATATGAATTCCTGCGAATTCTCGATATGTCATAAATGACTCGATATGTGCTGTCGCACTCGATATGTCGCTTGCGCGACGAGAATTCATATCATATCGAGTTTTTATAAAACATATCGATTTTGTGGAAGCAAAAATATCGAGCAATCGAAGATTGCATATCGACAAAGGAAGACTGAAATGGAGTAGAATATGAGTTATTTAACAGTTATTATAGTAATATTTTCGGTTTTGGGAGCTCTTGACAGGATAATGGGTAACCGATTCGGGTTAGGGGAGGAATTTGAAAAAGCATTTTATCTTTTGGGAGCGATGGCTCTTTCTATGATTGGAATGATAGTTCTGTCTCCTGCCATTGCTGATTTTATGGCACCTTTATCAAAAATTTGTGCCGATGTATTACATATTGACCCGTCAATTATTCCTGCGTCCTTATTTGCAAACGATATGGGAGGTGCTCCCTTATCAGTTGAAATGGCAGGAGATGAAAAAATAGGTTTGTTTAATGCCCTTGTAGTTTCGTCTATGATGGGTTGTACAATTTCCTTTACCATACCCTTTGCTTTAGGGGTAGTTAAAAGAAATCAGCATAAAGAACTTTTGCTTGGTCTTTTATGCGGAATTGTAACTATTCCTGTAGGGTGTATTGTTTCAGGTCTTATGTGTAAAATTTCTTTCGGATTATTGATGTTAACACTTATGCCTCTTATTATTTTTGCACTTATTATAGCCTTTGGTCTTATCCGTTTTCCTGAAATTTGTATAAAGATATTTAAAATATTCGGAATATTTATTTCAGCATTAATTACTGTAGGACTTTCCTTGGGTGTAATAAGATTTTTGACAGGAATAGAAATTATAAAGGGGCTTGCTACCATAGAAGAGGGAGCATCAATTTGTGTTAATGCCGCTGTTGTATTATCGGGTTCTTTCCCTTTTATGTATGCTGTTTCAAAGATTTTATCCAAGCCTTTAAAGGCTGTCGGCAAAAAAACGGGAGTTAATGAGTATTCGGTGGTGGGAATTGTTTCCTGCCTTGCTTCCAGTGCAACAAGCTTTGGTATGATGGATAAAATGGACTCAAAAGGCGTTGTAATTAATTCAGCCTTTGCTGTTTCGGGGGCATTTATTGTAGGAAGCCATCTTGCTTTTACAATGGCTTTTGACAGTAAATATGTAATTCCTGTCATCGCAGGTAAGCTGATTTCGGGAGTTTGCTCAATAATTCTTGCAAATATTATATTTAATATAACTAACAGAAAGGAAATTAAAAAATGAAAGAGATTGTAACAGATAAGGCACCAAAGGCGATAGGCCCCTATTCTCAGGCTGTTGTACTTGGCAATACGGTATTTACGTCAGGACAGATTCCTGTAAATCCTCAAACGGGAGAAATTCCTGACGGAGTGGACGCACAGGCACGACAGGTTTTTGAAAATATTAAAAATCTTCTTGAGGCATCGGGCACAAGCATCGGCAATGTAGTTAAAACAACCGTGTTTATTCAGAATATGGAGGATTTTGCAGTAATTAATAAGATTTACGAAGAGTATTTTACGCCTCCATATCCCGCACGTTCCTGTGTCGAAGCATCAAAACTCCCTAAAGGCGTGTTAATTGAAGTTGAAGCTATAGCAGAAATTTAATTTTTTGAGACGGATAATTGACTGTATAAGAGCTATATGGTACAATGATTTCATCGAAGATGAAATCAGCGATTCGATGTATCATGCAGACGCAACGAGAATTCGTATCATATTGAGCAAACGTTAGTTTGTATATCGACATTTTTTGTCCTGACTTGACAAAATCAATTGCATTGCATAGCAATGCATCGATATGAATTCTGACGAATTCTCGATATGTGCTTTGCACTCGATATGCACGGGTGCGCTCGATATGTTGCCTTGCGGCAACGAGAATTCATATCATATCGAGTTTGAGCAAAGCGAAAACATATCGATTTACGAAGTAAAATATCGAGCAAACTTTAGTTTGCATATCGACAAAAAGGTTTGCATCTAAACCTTATGTATCGCAATATGGATATGTCGAATAATGTCGAAAGGAAGTGATTATGTGGTTTATGGAGCAATTAATGCAAAAGGCGAAAAGTATTATACATATTTGAAAAAAGTATTTGATGCGATTGATAACAAGCAAAAAGAATATAACTGGTTAATAACAGATTGTGAATGTTATCCTAATAATCAAAAAACAAAAGAGTTATTAAACAAAGAATATTGTTGGTTATCAGGTGAAGAATTAACCGAAATGGTCAATCAAGAAGATTTTCAATGGATATGGGCTGTATTGTCAGGATTTGATAAAAGCATCGAATTGTCAGAAGTATTAAAATATGATTTGCCTTATGCAGATGGATATACAGGTTTTTGGAATAAACCGCTAACACTTCAGCATCCTGTATCAAAGATAGAAATTGTGGCTTGGGATAGTTCGTTGACTTTGATTTTAAGCGAAGATAAAGAATTAGTAAGTTCTTTTATGCGTTGCTTTCCGTATAGTCTAAATTTGGAAGATTATATCGACAAAACAAGTTGCATCTAAACCTTATGTGTCGCAATTAAAGAATGTCGAAAAATGTTGAATAAAGGAGAAAATATGTAATCATGGAATTAATACGAAATAAAGAGGCGAAGACTCTTTTTGGTTGTGACTTTGTGGTAAAATTACCTGAAAACAATAAAAATGAAAAAATCAAGCTTTTGCAAATTACAGATATGCAGATTATAGATGCTGAGCAAAGACGTACTGCGGATAGATTACGAAAAGATGAAATAAATGCGTGGAGCCCTGACAAATTTGATGCGAATTTGGGAAATCACTTAAAGTCGCTTGTTTCGCAGTCAAGACCTGATATGATTTTTATAACAGGAGATATGGTGTATGGCTCTTTTGATGATAGCGGAAAAACATTTGAACGATTTTGTGATTTTATGGATTCTTTCTGTATCCCATGGGCATGTGTGTTTGGAAATCATGATAACGAATCACACAAAGGCGTAGAATGGCAGTGTGATCTTCTTGAAAACACAAGATACGGCATGTTTAAAAGAGGAAATGTTTCAGGTAACGGAAACTATACGGTGGGAATTTGTGTTGGGAATGAAATTGTTAGAGTTTTGCATATGCTGGACTCTCATGGATGTCTTTCCCCGGCAGGGATATACCCTGATCAGCTTGAACTTGTAAAAGAAAATGCGAAACTGATAAACAAAATGCATAATAAAAATGTCCCGGGTTTTATAGGAATGCATTTTCCGACAGAAGAATACAGAACTGCTGAATTATTCAAGGGCTATATGACCGAAGAAAGAGAAACTTACATAATTGGCGTAGATGTTGATGCAAAAGATGACGATTTTGGTGTCAAGAGTCAAAACTTTAAGAAAGTGATACCTGTATGTGTGCCAGGATTTTTGAAAATAGTTAAAGAGTGTAATATACAAGCGGTGTTTGCTGGACACTATCACTCTGTCAATACATGTATAACATATGAAGGTGTAAAATGGGTACAAGGTCTTAAGACCGGTCAGTACGACTATCACAATCCAGGACAACTTGGCGGTACGCTTATAATATTGGAAAATGAAAAATTCAGTGTTTCGCATGTGCCTGCACTTGTGAATTATGCGCCTTTTCCCGGCATGAGCGTGATTTTTAAAGGTTTTTTTGCAGACGATGTGTGATAGGATAAAATATATATTTTATCAATAATTTTTCAGTCTAACTTGACACGAACTTCACTTAAAATTTGGTTGCATCTAAACCTTATATAGTAGCATACAATTACAGCATAAAAAAGCAGTAATAAATTTTAAAATAAAGGAGATAAGAAAATGAGAGTATTAATGATTGGAGCCCATCAGGACGATAATGAATTTGAATGTGGAGGTCTTGCTTATAAGCTGATAAAGAACGGTCATACCGTACAGTTCTTAAGTATGTGTAACGGTTGCGGAGGTCATCATATATTAGGGCCTAAGGAAATTACTGCAAGAAGAGCAGCTGAATCTGCAAAGGTTGCCGAGCTTCTTGGTATTAAGTACGATGTATGGGATAACGATGATTGTAACCTTGTTGCAGACCTTGAAACAAGAAAACGCACAATCCGTTATATCAGAGAATTTAACCCTGACCTTATTATCACACACAGAACTATTGACTATATGCCTGACCACAGAGCAACAGGTCAGCTTGTTCAGGACGCATCATATCTTTTGACTGTTCCAAATGAATGTGCAGATGTACCTGCAATGCGTTATATGCCTGTTATAATGTATAATGAAGACAGATTTACAAACCCTGTTTTCAGACCTGACATTGTAGTAGGTATTGATAACGAAGTAGATATTAAGATGCAGATTGCAAATATCAATGTATCTCAGGTTTACGAATGGCTTCCTTATACATACGGTCATGAAGTTCCTGAAGGAGAAGAAGAACGTCTGCAGTGGCTTAAGGGTATGGATATAACTTCGGAGACAACAGATAAAGAAATTCTTGAAGCAGGAAGAGGTTATTTAATCCGTTATGCAAAGCCTGCTGCACGCCACAGAGACAGACTTATAGAGCTTTACGGAAAGGAAAAGGGAAGCAAAATCCGTTTTGCAGAAGCATACGAGATTTGTGAATACGGAAGCCCTATGCCTGAAGAAATGAAAAATGAGTTGTTAAATCTTTAAGTAAAATAAAGCTTTTTCAAAGAATTATACATAATACAGGAGAAATTTAATGAGCATTTTAAATGCAGAAAATATATCCCACAGCTTTGGCGGAAGACAGATTTTGGAAGACGCCAGCTTTCGCTTGCTTAAAGGTGAGCATATCGGCTTAATTGGTGCAAACGGAGAGGGGAAATCTACATTTTTAAAAATTATAACAGGAGAGCTTACTCCTGAAAACGGAACCGTTGAGTGGTGTCGTCATATTACCTATGGCTATCTTGACCAGTATTCCACCCTTGAAAAAGGAAAGAGTATTATGGACGTTTTAAGGGGTGCATTTTCACATCTCAGCGACCTTGAAGCAGAAATGGTGGGCATTTATGATAAAATGGCGCAAGCCTCCGATGATGAAATTGACTCAATGATGGAGGAGGTAGGAGAGCTTCAGGAAATACTTGACTCTTCAGGTTATTACACTATTGACACCAAAATAACAGAATATGCTAACGGACTTGGTCTTGGTGAAATAGGTCTTGAAAAGGACGTGTCAGAACTTTCAGGCGGACAGAGAGCGAAGGTTTTGCTTGCAAAGGTTCTTCTAGAAAATCCTATGATTTTGATTTTGGACGAGCCTACAAACTTTCTTGACGAAAATCATATTAACTGGCTTACTTCCTTTTTGCAGAATTATGAGAATGCTTTTATTCTTGTTTCTCACGATATGCCTTTTTTATCAAAGGTAACGAATATAATTTATCATCTTGAAAATACTGTTCTTACAAGGTACAAAGGCAGTTATGAAGATTTTCTTCGTATGTATGACCTTAAAAAGACACAGATTGAGCAGGCGTATAAAAAACAGCAGAAAAAAATTGCAGACCTTGAGGATTTCGTAGCAAGAAACAAAGCCCGTGCTGCAACAGCCACTCTTGCCCGTTCAAGACAAAAAGAGCTTGATAAAATGGAAAGAATAAGTATCGCACCTGAAAAGATTAAGCCTACCTTTGTATTTCAAAGCGACCGTGCCCCCGGTAAGGTGGTAATTTCTGCTGAAAATCTTGTAATAGGATACGACAGTCCTTTGACAAGGAAAATCAATGTGGAAATTGAGCGTAATAAAAAAATCGTTATCAAAGGTGTAAACGGACTTGGAAAGTCAACACTTTTGAAAACTTTATTGAAAATTATACCTCCTCTTGAGGGGGAAATTGTTCACGACCAGTTTATTAATGTGGGATATTTTGAACAGGAAGAAAGTGCTTCCGATAAGACAGCACTGCAGGAATTCTGGGACGAATTTCCATCCCTTACCAATGCACAGGCTCGTGCGGCACTTGCAAAATGCGGCCTTACAACCGAGCATATCACAACGCAGATGCGTGTTCTTTCGGGTGGCGAAAATGCAAAGGTAAGACTTTGCAAGATTATGCAAAACCCTGCAAATATTCTTGTTCTTGACGAACCTACAAACCATCTTGATATAATGGCTAAAGAAGAGCTTGCCCGTGCGATTAAGGAATTTCACGGAACGGTGCTTCTTGTTTGCCATGAAAGTGAATTCTATGAGGGGATTGTAGATGAGGTCTGGGATGTATCGGATTGGAGTACAAAAATAGTTTAAAAAAGGAGCGGTGAATTATGAAAAGATTAGTTGCGATGATATTATCTGTTTTATTGATTTTAACATCATTTTCTGCATTTGCAGATACCCGGCAGGCAGATGAGATGGAAAAAACTCTTATAAAGGTAAAACAGAAAATTTCTGTTCCCGATGAGCTTACTGAATTTTCGGGAAATACTTCTGTATATAATGATAAAACCAATTATAATTTTACTTGGAGAACGGAAGATTATGAGAAATCTTTGATGGTAGCAAGCGACAGCGAGGGAAGAATTACAAGCTATTATGATAATTATTTCAAAGGTTCTGACAAAAAAATTTCGTCTGTTACTATGGCAGAAATTATAAAGTATGCTCAGGACTTTATAGCAAAAACACTTCCCGAAACCTTTATTGATGAAAATGACCGTCTCTTCTATGACAGCTATACTGTCTCTGAAAATCTTACATATACTTTAAGCTTTAAAAGGCTTAAAAACTCGGTGTTTGTAAAGGACAACTATGTAACTATTACCCTTTGCGTCTGTGATGATAGTATTTTTGTACGCAGAATGAATGTTAATTTTAAGTATGATGCCTCTTTCGATGAAGAGAAAGAGAAAACAGACAATATAACTGAAAAGTACAAGGAACTTTTCCCTGTTGAACTTATATACAGAGATGAGTATGTGCTTTATACAAAATTACCTGAGCATAACAAAAACATAAAGCTTATATACAGAATTAAAGACGACAATATAGGTTATATGGATATTTCAAATGGCGAAATATTGACAGAGGACCCCACAGAGGACGAATTCAGAAAAGAGTTTGGTTCGGCTGAGGATTCTGTTATGAATGGGGCGTCAGGCGGAGGTCTTACTCAGCAGGAAATTAAAGAGCTTGAAAATATAGAAGGACTTTTAAGTGTAGAAGAAATCGAAAAAGAAATTAAAAAGCTCCCTTACCTTAACTTTACAGATGAACTGAAAATCGAAAATCAAAGTCTGTATAAGGACCAAAATGACGATTACTTTTACTCTTTAAGCTATGCTTACCGCACAGATGAAAAAGAAAGATATTTGTTTGTCAGGGTATACGCCAAAGACGGTGAATTGATATCACTTAACAACAATGATTATTTCTATGATGGAGAAAGAAAAGCACTCAGCGAAGAGCAGACAAAAGATGCCGAAGTAAAAATAAAAGAATTTCTTGACAAGGCGGCGAAAGAAAAATTATCGCAGACTACAGAAATTGACCGTGAAGATAATTATGCCAGTGTAAACAGCTATTTTGAAAGAATATTAAACGGAGTAAAGTATGAGGGTAATGGTATAAGTATTACTTTTGATACGAAAAGCAATATAGTTACTCATTACAGTGTTAATTTTACCAAAGGCGAGTTTGACAGTCCTCAGGATGCTATTGATAAAGAAAGTGCATATGAAAAAATTCTTGAATATTCTCCCATTACAGAAATTTATATTTTAAATGACGGAATTTACAAGAAAGCAGTTACTCTTGAAAAAACAAATATAAGTCTTGATGCCCTCACAGGAGAAATTCAAAATCCTTATTATACGCAGGAATACAGCTATTCGGATATTGAAGACCATTGGATTTCTGATGCAGCAACAAAGCTTTCTCAGATTCAGGTGGGACTAAATGGCGAAAAGCTTGAGCCTGAAAAGGAAATCACACAGGAAGACTTTTTAAGACTTGTTGCACAGGGTGTTTACGGAAATTACTATTCTCAGTATTCTGCAGATGAGCTTTACGATATGCTTACAAATCAGAAAATAATTAATGATAATGAAAAAGCACCTGACAGCAGCGTAAACAGGGAAGATGCTTTTGTGTATATTATCCGTTTTGCAGGGCTTGAAAAGGTGGCAAAGCTTTCGGAAATATTTAAAGTAAATTTTGCTGATGAAAATAAGTTAACAAAAGAGAAGAAAGGTTATGCTGCAATTCTTTCGGGAATGAAGGTTGTATGTGGAGACGGAGGGAATTTAAGACCTCTTGAAAAGCTTACAAGAGCAGAAGCAATAAGCCTTGTTTATAAATATTTACTTACTTTCTGAATACTCAAAGGAGAAAATAAATGGACTGTGAAATTCTATTTGAAGCCATAGAAAATATGGAAGATGAATATCTCGATATTTTAGAAGAAGTTTGCTGTATCGAAAGCCCTACCGACTATAAGGCAGGAGTTGATGCTGTAGGGAAATACTTTATGGATTTTGCCCAAAAACAGGGATGGGAAACCGAAGTTTTTCCTCAGGAGATTTCAGGGGATGTAATTTGCATTACAATGAATCCGTCTTCTGATAAGGCACCTGTGTGTTTGTCAGGGCATATGGATACAGTATTTCCTGTGGGAATGTTCAAATCACCTATAATAAAACGCGATGAAGAAAAAATGTACGGGCCCGGTGTTCTTGACTGTAAGGGTGGTATTGTTGCAGCAGTTATGGCTATGGTTTCTCTTGAAAAATGCGGTTTTGACAAGTGTCCTGTAAAGCTTATTTTACAGTCGGATGAAGAAAACGGGAGCGAAACAAGCAAAAAGGAAACAATTAAATATATGTGCAGAAAAGCCGAAGGTGCAAGATTCTTTTTAAATCTTGAAGGATATATTAAGGACAGTGCGGTTCTGGGCAGAAAGGGAATACGACAGTTCCGTTTTGATATTACGGGAAAAGCTGCCCATTCTTCACGTTGCTATAATGGTGCAAACGCAATTGCTGAGGCAGCACATAAAATTCTGATGCTGGAGGAATTTAAAGATATGGATTCTGTTACCTGTAATTGCGGCGTGATAAATGGCGGTACTGTTGCTAACAGTGTTGCACAAAATTGCAGTTTTACAGCCGATTTTCGTTATAAAACCGACGAGCAGAAAGAATTTATTGACAGAAAGGTTGAAGAAATTCTACAAAACTGCGTAATTGACGGATGCGATTGCAAGGCAGAGATAATCAATAGTCGTCCTCCTATGGAATACAGCCTCAGAAACGTTGAGCTTTTAAAGATGATGAATGATGTTTATGCTAAAAACAATATGCCTGTTTTATCCCAACGTTTTTCAACAGGTGGTTCAGATGCGGCATATATAACGCAAGCAGGGGTTCCCTGTGTAGACAGTATAGGGACAAGCGGGGGCTTGCTTCATTCTGAAGATGAATTTATATATTTAAGCTCGCTAAAAGAGTCGGCAAAAAGAATTGCGTCGGTTATTTATAGTATTCAGGAGTGAAAAAATGAAAGAATTACTTGAAAGAATAATAGAAAAATGTCGTCATTTTACCAAAGACGGAGCATTGGCAGACTATATTCCTGAATTAAAAAAAGCTGATAAAAACGATTTGGGAATTTGTGTGGCAAGCAAAGATGGATTGTTCTGTGCAGGAAATTACGATAAGTATTTTACTATGCAGAGTGTAATAAAACCAATTATTCTGCTTCTTGCATTAATGGATAAAGGAGAAGAAAATGTAAGGCACCTTGTAGGGGTGGAGGCCACAGGAAAGCCTTTTGATGCATTTAATTACAGCGACAGAGCCTTAAAAAATGAGCATATAAATCCAATGATAAATGCAGGGGCCATAGCTCTTTGTACCCTTATTGAGGGTAAAGGCTATAAGGAAAAGTTCGAAAGACTACTAAACCTTACAAGAGAAATGTCAGAAAATCCCAATCTTACCATAGACGAAAATGTTTATCTTTCGGAAAAAGCTACAGGCAACAAAAACAGAGCACTTGCCTATATGCTTAAGGCTTACGGTATGATTGACGATGACATTGAAGAAGTGCTTGATTGTTATTTTCGTGCCTGCTCTGTAAAGGTTTCGGCAACGGAGCTTTCGAAAATTGCCTGTGTTCTTGCAAATAAAGGAAAAGCGTATAATACGGACAAGCAGATAGTAAAAAAAGAATATGCACGTTATGTAAATGCAGTTTTAATGACAAGTGGAATGTACGACGGTTCGGGAGAATTTGCCCTAAATGTCGGTGTTCCTGCCAAAAGCGGAGTAGGCGGAGGAATTATGGCGGTAGTACCGTCTGAAATGGGAATAGGAATTTATTCTCCGTCTCTCGACAGAAAAGGAAACAGCATTGCAGGCATAAAAGTGCTTGAAATGCTGAGTGATGAACTTGATTTAAGTGTATTTTAACTTATTTATAACTTATTCCACTTAAAAGCACACGGGAATTGAACTCCGTATGCCTTAAACTTGATTAATTTGCACACTTTTTATTTGTCGTCCTCGAAAGGCGTCAGCCTATCTTCGTCCTTCGCATCAAAATTGCACTAAATTTCTCTGCGTTTAAGGTCGAAGAGTTTTAAAATAAGAAATTTTGATATAAGACAAGGAAAATACAAAAATAATACTGGCGTATATTTGTAGGATTTTCCGCAGTATTATGGAAAATTTCTATTTTAAAACCATATGGGGTTCGATTCTCGTGTGCTTTACAGTGCTTTTAAAAACAGTACAGTTTTTTTTCATCAGAAGCTCCTCTAAAAAGGGAGCTTTTTCTTTTGCGATAACGCACAAAACAAGCTTTGTATCGTTTCCCGAATATGCACCGTGAGCGTTTATTATTGTTGCAGTCTGGTTAAGCTTTTGTGAAATTTCATTGCAAAGCATTTGGGCATCAGGAGTGATAATTTCAAATTTCACAGTTTCGTTTTTAACTAAACGGATGCTGTTGGAGACGTTGGTTGTTATAAATGAATAGATAATACTGCATATTACAGGTTCAAACTTCATTCCATAAACAAAATATGAGCTTAATGCAACAAATGTATTGAAAAAGAAAATTATATTCATTAAATTTAAATGGGGTTTGTAGTGCTTAGTAAGAGCAGCTATTATGTCAACACCTCCGGCAGATGCGTTAAGTTTTAATGTGAGTGCATATAAAATTCCCCGTATTGCTCCTGCGGCAACGGGAGCTAAAATAATACTCGTTCCACTGTCGGTTACATAATATATTGAGGATATGTCTACCATTTTTATCATAATGGAAGATACAGAAAAAACAGCTATATAAACACAGCTTTTAATGGCAAAATCTCTGTTTAACACCAGAAAGGCACCAATTACCAAAGGAATATTGACAATTGCAGCAAGGTAGCCGATATTTATATTTGATAAATCCTGTATCATTGTACATATCCCGTCTATCCCTGCGGGAGCAAAGCGATTGGGAAATATAAAAATAGCATAGTTAAGTGCAGAAAAAAACGATATCAAAGCGATTGATATGTAACTTGAAATTTTGTTTATCATCTTAAAACTCCTTTAAAAACATTGCTTTTATTATATATTGGTGGTATACTATAGTCAAATACTATTTAAATATACTGACTATAGAAAAAAACTATGAGGAGTAATATGTTCAGTAAATATAATTATGTTTATCAGGTTTATAAGGAAAACAGTTTTACTAAGGCGGCACAGAAATTGTTTATATCTCAGCCATCTTTAAGCGCTGCTGTGAAAAGTGTCGAAAATAAGCTTGGAGCAGAGCTTTTTGAGAGAAGCGGAAATAAAATAAAGCTTACCCAGATAGGTAAGGAATATATCGCTTCTGCAGAAAAAATATTGGCAATCGAAAACGAATTTACAAATAAACTTAACGATATTTATAATCTGCAGACAGGCAATTTGGTTGTAGGCGGCACAAATTATTTTTCATCATACATACTTCCTCAGATTGTGAACAGCTTTACATCAAAGTATCCTGATATTAATGTTACTTTAGTGGAAAATAATTCTGAAAATTTGTGTCAGATGATAAAAGAGGAAAGCGTAGACATCGTTATAGACAGTTTTGACAACACTATGGATGAATACGAGGGTATTCCTCTCAAAAAAGAAAGAATTTTACTTTGTGTACCTGAAAACGCAGAAATTAATAAGAAGCTTGTGTGTCAGAGAATATTACCTGAAGATATTTATTACGGTAAGAAAAATTTATCTGATACACCTGCAGTATCAATAGATGTTTTCAAAAACGAAAAATTTATTTTGCTGAAAAAAGGAAATGATATGTATAACAGAGCGATGGAGATATTTTCCCAAAAGGAAATACAGCCAAAGGTAGCTTTTTACTTAGATCAGCTTAATATATCCTATGCTCTTGCAGAATCAGGATTAGGCTTGTGCTTTTTGACGGACACATTTTTCAAATACAGAAATTACGGAAAAAATGTTGTGCTTTACAATGTGGAACAGGAACAAATGGGCAGAACTTTATATGTGGCATATAAACGCAATAAATACTGTACAAGGGCAATGCAGGAATTTATAAAAGTGTCGAAAGAAATAATTAAATAAATAACATTGATTGCAGTAAAACGATTTTTTCGCAGTCTGAAAAAAAATAATAGCAGTGTCGTTTCCGAAAACAACACTGCTATATTTGGGAGAAGGTATTAAAAATTTAAATTACCTTTTTCGAGTTGTCAAATTTAATAAGACTTAGTCTCGTAGGCTTATTATACAATAATTTTGTGCATTTGTCAATAAAAAAATGCATATTTTCAAAAAATTGCAGTAAGAATTACAAAATTTTATAATAGTAATCCAAAAGTGCCCAGTTTGCATTGAAGGGACGCATCATATTCCAGTAACCTGCACCTGCTAAATTAAATTCATCAATCAATTTTAATTTTTCGTTTATGCTTCTTGCATCTTCAAACCACACCACATGATTTTTTCCGTCAGGCTCTTTGTATTCAAAATACGGGGTCTGAGCGCCTGTGTCGAACTTGATTTCAGAATTCTTATCAAAGGCGAGAGCGGCAGCTTCGTCATTACCAAGAAGCAACGCTCGCGAAATACCTTTTTCATAAGGAAGTGCCCAGTCGTAGGCATAGTTTGGAATACCCATCAGAATTTTTGATGATGGAATTTTGCTTACTGCATAGCTAAGAACATTTCTTACTCCGTTTATGGGTGCAACAGCCATAGGAGGACCGTAGGTATAACCCCATTCGTAAGTCATAACAAAAACAAAGTTTGCCGCCTGACCAAGCAGGGAATAGTTATGACCCTGATAAAAATCACCTTGCTGATTGTCGCTTGATTTAGGTACTAATGCACATATAACCTTGTAACCGTAGGGGTTGAGCCTTGAGGTAAGATAAGATACGAGTTGTGCGTAAAGCTCTGCCTCTGATGCGAAAACAAATTCAAAATCAATATCAAGGCCTGAAAAGTTCCTTGCTTTTATTATACTTAGGATGTTGTCGGCAAATGCAGGCCATACACTTTGATTGTTTAAAAGATTGCTGGCAAGAATGTTGCTGAAATTTCCCTCTACGGTAAGCGTGGAAAGGTGCATTAAACTTTCAGTGCCTTCTCTTGATGCGTAGGAACGGATTGTTTCGTCATTTAATTCAAGAATTTCGCCCTCCTCGGTAAAACCGTAAGTAAAGGGTGAGATATAAGTAAGATAGGGAAGAGTTTTTTCCAAAAGAGATGTGTTTATATTAGGATATGCGTATCCATTGGTAATAAGACTTCTTTTTGATGATGAACCATAGTAAATTACAAGATTCTGACCTTCGTAAATTTCATAAGTTCCACTGATATTGTAATTTGCACGCCATAAAGAACGTATGTCGGTATTAAATTGTCTTGCAATTTTTTCAAGGGTGTCTCCCTGCTTTACGGTGTATGTAACTGTCGGATACAAAAGAAGAATTGCCTGACCTACTGCTAAATTGTCGTTATCAAGTCCGTTCAGTATTCGTATGCGTTCCTCGCTCAGTCCCGACATAGAGCTGATTTTAGAAATAGTATCTCCTTGCTTTACTATATAGATTTCCATATTTACCCCCATATAATATTGTAATATATTATATGCGTTGACTTTTTAATTGTTCTGTAGTATCATAAAAATGGTGATTTAATATGAAACAGTCATACCTGACAAAACAAAAACAACTCCTGATGAGTTTTCTTGAAAATAATGAAACTAAGGATTTTTCAGCATCGCAAATTCATTCATTTTTGTCAGAAAAAGGAATGAATATAAGCAGGGCAACGGTTTACAGAAATCTTAATAAGCTTGAAAATGAGGGAATTATAAAAAAATACCCCCTTAAAAAGGGAAAAGAAACAGCTTTTCAGTTTTGCGGAGAGAAAAACAGATGCGACAGCCATTTTCACCTCAAATGCTTAAAGTGTGATAAGCTTGTACATCTTGAATGTGAAGAAACGGAAAAACTTATTGGGCATATTTTAAAAGAACACAGCTTTAAAATAAGTAAGTGCGATACACTCCTATACGGCTTTTGCCAAAATTGTTCATAAAACAGAAAATGAAAGGGAATGTAAAAAAAGTTCATAATCGTAAAAATGCTTAAAATAAATATTACTAATATATTTTTAAACTTATTAAATGGCAAAAAATATATTACTTAAGGAAAAAATCGTTTTTAAACGATTTTTTCTATTTAAACAAG
>JAZNWH010000046.1:0-16792 GCA_045593265.1 Clostridia bacterium
ATTTTATCTTGCTTTAGGTTCGAAGAATTTTCGGAGCTGTGTTTTTGCGTTAATGTGAGGCAAAAACGCAGTAAATGCTGACGCATTTGCGAGTATTTTAACAATGCAGTAGCGTAAAAACACGTTCCCAAAACGGGTTCGGATATTAACGCAACTGCTTAAGCACACGGGAATTGAACCCCGTATGCCTTAAACTTGATTAATTTGCACACTTTTAATTTGTCGTCCTCGAAAGGCGTCAGCCTATCTTCGTCCTTCGCATCAAAATTGCACTAAATTTCTCTGCGTTTAAGGTCGAAGAGTTTTAAAATAAGAAATTTTAATATAAGACAAAGAAAATTCAAAAATAATACTGATGTATATTTGCAGAATTTTCTGCAGTATTATTAGAAATTTCTATTTTAAAACCATATGGAGTTCGACTCCCGTGTGCTTAAATTCATAATTTTTGAGTATTCTTCTTCGATGTTTTCTTCAGGTACATATTTGAATCTTCCAAGTTCATCTTTTATAGTGCTGTCTGTTTTGATGCCACTAAGGGCGGAGTTGTAAGCAGTCAATATAAGCTTTACAAGAAAAAACTGTTTTTTGAGAGATGAGTATGTGTCGATTTTATGAAATGCATTCTGATGGAGAAAATCTTCACGGATAATGCGGGCAGTTTCAAGCTTTACTTTATCTTCCTTTGAAAGGGCATCAAAACCCATAAGCTGAACAACTTCCTGAAGCTTTTCTTCCTGCCCTAAAATGTTCATTATTTCAAGACGCGATTCGTTCCATTCGTCAGATACATTTTCCGAATACCACTTTGACAGAGAATCAAGATATAAAGAATAGCTTTTAAGCCAGTTTATAGCAGGAAAATGGCGTCTGTAAGCAAGAGTTGAATCAAGGCCCCAAAAGGTTTTCACTATTCTGAGGGTTGCCTGAGAAACAGGTTCTGAAATATCACCTCCGGGTGGTGATACAGCACCTATAACCGTAACAGCACCCTCGGATGGGGTTGTTCCGTTTGTCAGCACTCTTCCTGCTCTTTCATAAAACTGGGCAAGTCGGCTTGACAGATAAGCAGGATATCCTTCTTCCCCCGGCATTTCTTCAAGACGTGCACTCATTTCCCTTAAAGCCTCTGCCCATCTTGATGTGGAATCTGCCATTAAGGCAACCGAATACCCCATATCACGGTAATATTCTGCAATGGTTATACCTGTATATATTGAGGCCTCTCTTGCGGCAACAGGCATATCAGATGTATTTGCAATAAGAACGCATCTTTCCATAAGACTTCTGCCTGTTTTAGGGTCCTTGATTTCAGGAAACTCGTTTAAAACATCGGTCATTTCGTTTCCCCGTTCACCACAACCGATATAAACAATTATATCTGCATCAGCCCATTTTGCCAGTTGGTGCTGTACTACCGTTTTACCACTGCCGAAAGGCCCTGGAACTGCGGCAACACCTCCTTTTGCAACAGGGAAAAGAGTATCAATTACTCTTTGTCCTGTAACAAGAGGAATGTCAAGAGGAATTTTTTTCAAATAAGGGCGTCTTGTGCGTACAGGCCATTTTTGCACCATAGTAATATTTTCTTCTCCCGAAGAAGTTTTTATTTTACAGATGCAGTCGAAAATATGGAATTCTCCTGTTTTTATGTCAGTAACTTCTCCTGAAATGTTGTGAGGAACGCATATTTTATGAATGACGGAAGGGGTTTCCTGAACGGTGCCTATAACATCTCCACTTATAATTTTATCGCCCTTATTTGCAGAGGGAATAAAATTCCACAGCTTGTTTTCGTCAAGAGAGGAAACTCTGATTCCACGTTTTAAATTATCTCCTGTAATTTCCATTATTTTATGCAATGGTCTTTGTATTCCGTCAAAAATTCCTGTTAACAAGCCGGGGCCTAAGGTTGCACAAAGGGGCATTTTGTCGGTAGTTACGGTTTCTCCTTTTTTTAATCCTGTTGTATCCTCGTATACCTGAATGTATGCCTTGTCCTGATGCATTTCTATTATTTCGCCCATTAAAGATTCATTTCCCACTCTTACAATGTCGTACATATTCGAATCAAGCATATCTTCTGCTATAATTAACGGACCTGAAATTTTTAAAATCTTGCCCAAATAAATCAATCCTTTCCTGAAATCATATCTGACCCTGTTACCTTGAGCATCTGTGCGTTAAGTTTAGCAAGAGAGGTGCTATTTTCTTTTTTAGCAAAAGGAATTGGAATAAGCGGAATATCACTTTTGTAAGTGCTTTGCATATTATTCATCATATCTTCTTCTACAAAAATAACAGCAGTATTCTCCTTTGTGAGATTATCTACTGCTTTTTGTGCTTCTTCTGCAGTTGAAACCTCTATAGTGTTAAAACCTGCAAGCTTGTAAATGCATATGTTTTCATAACTTCCTATAAGTGCTGCACGGGGCATTTTACCACTCCTTTAGCTTAGCCTTAACAACCGCCTTCAGGGTCGGTCGTTAAGGCTATATTCTATTTTGTATATGCTGTAAATAACAGGCTCAATACCTAAAAATACATATTTATACTTTAAGAAAAACTTTTCCATTTTATTTTTGTAAAATAAATCAAAATCCTCAAAAGTATATCCCCGTGAAGATATATATTTCATAATCTCACTTTCCGATTGAAGTGAAAGATTTACAAGGGTATTCTTATTAAGATAAGAATTTTCTGCCAAAGCCTCTTGGGGAGTATTTTTATATTTTGCACATCTTAGAGAAATTTTAATGTTTGCAAGGGTATTTTCAAGTAAAATTAAATCTGTTAAAAATTTATTATTTTGTCTTTGTGCCTCGTTAAAAGAAAAATCCATTGCTTCCTTGTCAATAATAAATTCTGCAAGCTGTAATTTTTCTTCCGAAAAGGGAATTAAAGCCTTTTTTGCAGCCAAATTAAGACCTTTTGGCAGCAAAGTAATTTTATTTTTTCGGATATGCTCATAAATCTCTGATGGATTGTAAACGCACGGATAAATTAACAAGCTTTCAAACTCAATGAATTTTTTGTCCCGATTTTTCATAATAACTTTAAGATTATGAAAGTCATTTTTGTAGAATATAACATTAAGAAGCTTTTTATCGGGGAATATTTTATAAATCTCTTTTTCCTGCTCAAAAAGTTTTTCTTTATCTTTTTGTTTATCTATATTTATTGCTTTTATATATGAAACGGTATAAGCATAGCTTGTAGTATTCATTTTTACCTCTAACAAAAAAGTATTTCGCCAAGCAAATCCCAAAGATTATCCTTTTCTTTTTCAAAGACTGCGTCAAAAGAAAAATTCTGCAATATATTCCCTGAAGCAATGCAAAAACCATATTTAAAACTACAGTCTGTCTTTATATTAAAATTTCGTATAAGCTTTTGATTTGCTTTGCTGAGTCGTCTGTGGTCATAGTCGTTTATAAAAAGCTCACCGCTGTTGATGCCGCATTTCCTGAAAAAAATGTCAAAAGCTTTATTGAAAAGCTCATCGGAGCTTATAAATGCATTTTTCGCTTTTTCTATTACATCACTTATAGCTTTTGTTTTTATTTCAAGAATGTTGGCTGAAAAATCTCTTTTTGCGGAATTCAGAGCGTCTTCTTTATGAAGAAGAGCCTCTTGTCTTGCTTTGGAGAGTATATTTTCATACTCGTAAGATGCTTTTTTATCGGCATCAAAGAGCAGCTCTCTGCATTTGTTACGACATAATTCAAGCTTATGTTCATATTCTTTTTGAGCATCGCTTTCAATACTTGAAATAATTTTCTCAAGTCCTGTCATTTTTACATATCCTTTCTTTAACGAAGCCTAACTCCGTATGCTTATACATTTATAACCATCAAAAATGAAACGATGAAGGCTAAAAGTGCATAAAGCTCAACCAATGATGCAGAAACTATAGCCTTTGATGCTTCTTCGGGTTTCTGTGCAATAATACTGCAACCTGCTGCAGCAACTCTGCCTTGCTTGCTTGCAGAATAAAAACCACCCAGCGCTATAGGAAGACATGCTACAAAGTATCCCAATCCCTGTTCCAAATCCTTTAGAGGACTTCCTCCTAATATACCGATATTAAGAAGCACCATAATACCTATAATAAGTCCGTATAAACCTTGTGTTCCGGGAAGAAGCTGAAGAACGAGAAGCTTACCGAATTTAGAGGGGTCATCTGTAACTACGCCTGCGGCAGCCTCCGATGCAAGACCTACCCCTGCAGATGAACCCATACCTGAAAGAGCAACTGCCAGAGCGGCACCTAAAAGGGCAAAAAACATTGAGTAATTCAAAAAAATCAATCCTTTCAAAATTATTTATAGCTTACAGCTTTAAAAGCTTTTCCACCACCACGATAAAATTTACTGAAAAATTCCACATACTGAAGTCTGTTGGTATGAACATAAGCTCCAAGCATATTAATGGCGAAGTTGAGGCTGTGTCCGATTACAAAGACGATGATAAAAACAATTGTTCCCCAAAAGGAGTTTCCTGCCAGTGATGCCATCATATTTACCACTGATGCAATTACTCCTGTTGAAAGACCAAGTGCCATTAAACGTGAATAACTCAAAACATCAGAAACAAGACCTGTTATGTCGTAAAGACCTAAAATTCCTGTAAATAGTTTTGTAATGGGATTCTTTTTTTCGCGTCCCTTTGTTAAAATTACGGTAACTGCACCAATTGAAGCAATAACAAGTCCTGCTGTGGCGACAGGTAATTTTAAAGCAACACCTGCAATGGATAATGATGCTCCTGCAAGTATAAAAAACCAGGAGAGAGTATCAAAAAAAGCACCCTTATAATCTTTCTGACGAAGCAGAGTGTAAAAACGTATGCCCATTCCGGTAAGAATTTGCACAAGTCCAAGACACACAGAAAAAATCAATAGTTTAAGAGGCTCCTTCGCAGGGTCGAGCCATAATGGTTCAAAAGAAAGTTTTTTACCCAAAAAGGTTTGAGAAATTATACTGATTGAATCCCCGAAGAAGCTCCCAAACATAATACCCCATAAAAAGGTTGAAATTCCACAGAAAAAGAAAAGACGCATAGTTTTTCTGATATCAGGTTTTCCTTTTAAACTTAGATAACCGCAGACGAGAGAAACAAGAAGACCGTAGCCTGCATCCGAAAACATCATACCGAAAAAGATATAATAAAAAATTGCAGTAATAAAATTAGGGTCAATATCATATTTGTGGGGAAGTGAATAAGTTTTTGTTATACTTTCCATAGGAGATGCAAAGGGATTATTGTTGAAAAGTACGGGCACATCTTCATTTTCCTCAGGCAGAGAAAACTCAATATGGCAAAGACACTTTTCTTCAAGCTCGGTTTTGAATTTGTGAGCGTCATTTTGGGAAATATATCCACTGACAGTAAATAATTTATCAATGTTTTTTCCAAGCAAAATAAGCTTTTGCATTTGTTTTTTCATTTTATGTCTGTTTGATGTGCTTTTGATATCATCAATATCTGTATTCAGCTTTTTTAAAGTATGTTTATGCGATATGATTTTTTCATTGAGCTTTTGGTTTTCCACTGTTAAAAGTTCAATTTCTGTTTTGGGAGAGATTTCTGTAACAATTTCACATTCATAGAGGCTTGCTTTTTTAACAGCTTCCTCAAAAGCATTTTTATGTTTTTGGTCTATAAGAAAAAATATTGAGCTTTTTTGAGGTGATGAAAAAATAATCTCTGTATGGGCATAGCCGAATTTTTCATTTAAGTCCGTTTCTGTGATTTCCTTTTTTGCCATAAGAATGGAGTATTTTATATTTTTAGTTTCTCCTTTCTTTAATGGGAGGTCAAAGTCCTTAAAAGGGAGAAGCTTTTGTATTCTTTTTTTATTTTCCGATATTTTTTTTAAACATGTTTCTATTTGATTTTCAGCAGAAATAATACTTTGAGAACTATCGTTATCAGGTGTTTTTATCTTATCTGTTTTAGTTGAAAAAAAAGATTTTTTTGCAGGATTATATTTATTTAAAATCTCTATTGCATTTTCACATTTTTCAATTTTTTCTTCCAGCAATTTAATTGTTTCATCCCAAATAGGTGTATTTGGTTGGTCTATATGAACTTTGGAACTTTTAAGTATCATATCACACACCTTTTCTTTGTCTTTTTCAAGACTTATTAAGTGCATTTTATATAATGGAGTTTTCAGAATTTTCATCTCCGTTTAAAAAATATTCTATAATTTTTTCAACACCTTTTTCTTTGTTTCGTTTTATAAGTAAATTAAGAGTTGTATATTTGGTATCAAAATCTTCTTTAAGTATTTTTAATTCCTTTTCTTCGGATATTTTCTCTGCTTTTAATATTTCTTCTGACTCTTTTCTGGCAAGCCTGATTTTCTCATTTATTGTTTCCTGACATTTTAAGTTGGTATTTTCAATATATTTTTCAGCAGTTATTTTTGCTTCTTTTGAAATTTGCGAGGCTTTTTCTTCAGCCTCTCTGATTTTATTTAATGCATCAAATGCCAAAAAAACATCTCCTTATTTTTCTGATGACCTTCCGAAGATTGAGGCAATTACAGCAAAGAAAATTGTTGCACCTATTCCTCCTGAGGATGCGGTAAAACCACCTGTAAAAATACCCACAATTCCGTCTTTTGCAATGCTTTCCTTTACTCCGTTTGCCAAAGTATTTCCAAAGCCTGTAAGAGGTACACTTGCACCTGCTCCTGCAAAATCTATGAGCTTATCATACACACCGAAAAATCCTAAAACACAGCCTATGGTAACATAACAAACAAGTATTCTTGCAGGAGTAAGACGGGTTTTGTCAATTAAAATTTGTCCTAAAGCACATAAAACACCGCCCACAATAAATGCCTTTAAATACATCATTGCTATTCTATCCTTTCTATAGCTACAGCATGAGCAATTGAGGGAATATTGTTTCCCTGAAAAGAGCTTGTTGTACTCATTAAAGCACCTGTTGCACATACTAAAACCTTATTAAGTTCTCTTTTTTGCATTTTTTTGAAAATGTAACCTGAAAACACACTTGCGCAGCATCCACATCCTGAACCACCTGCGTGTACATCTTGTTTTTCAATATCAAAAATTTCCCTGCCACAGTCAGTGTATTTATTCCCTAAATATAAACCACTCTTTGACAACTGCTCTGCAGTTATTTCACTTCCTACAGTTCCTAAATCTCCTGTAATTACAAGGTCATAATAATTTTCATCAATTTCCCTGTCATTAAAATGATTTATCAAGGTATCAACAGCAGCAGGTGCCATAGCTGCACCCATATTGTTAGCATCAGTGATGCCTTTATCTACTATTTTTCCGGGAGTTATAGCAGTGATTGCGAATTCGCCTTCGTTTTTTGTTACAAGAGCAGCGCCGGAAGCTGTTACTGTCCATTGCGCTGAAGGGGTACGCTGACCTCCGTATTCAAGTGGAAACCGAAACTGCCTTTCACTGCTGCAGAAATGACTTGATGTTACTGCAATAACATTTTCTGCAAAGCCTCCGTCTACTGCCATTGCTGACAGACAAAGTCCTTCGCAAAATGTAGAGCAAGCTCCGTAAAGACCGAAAAAAGGAATGTTATAATCAAGAAGTCCAAAGCTTGTTCCCATACATTGGTTAAGCAAATCCCCACCGAACACAAAGTCAATATCCTCTTTTGGTTTTTTAGTTTTTTCAAGCAACATACCGACTGCCACTTTTTGCATTTTACTTTCTGCTTTTTCCCAGGAGCTTTCATTAAAACGTCCGTCTGTTATTATAGAATCAAAATAAGTTCCAAGAGGTCCTTCTGACTCTTTTTTACCTGCTATTGATGCTGTGGAAAGTATACGTGGTTTGTTTGTAAGAAAAACTGTATTTCCTTTTCTTTTTTTCATTTTACACCTCATAATATTGAAATAATGTAATAGATAATTCCACCAAGAATACTTGTACTTATTCCGTAAACAATAACAGGGCCTGCAATTTTAAATATATTTGCACCGACACCCATGATAAAGCCTTCATCTTTGAATTCAATGGCAGGGGAGGCAACTGCGTTTGCAAAGCCTGTTATGGGAACCAAAGTTCCTGCACCTGCGTATTTGGCTATACGGTCGTATTTACCAAAAGCAGTTGTAAGAATACTTAAGAATACTAAGGTTATACTTGTTAAGGTAAAGCAGGTTTTTTCATCAAATCCCCACATATTAAAAAGTTCGAGGAATACCTGACCTAAAGTGCATATAAGTCCTCCTGATAAAAATGCAAAAAGCATATCTTTGCCCAATGGCGAAGGCTTGATTTTCTTTTGAGCATATTTTTGATATTCATTGTTATTCAATAAAAATCTCCATTCCGCCGCCATACATCGGCATAAATTATAATTGTTGAATTTCTCTTATCTGTATGGCAAGGAATGATAAGAGATTTTTTGCCCATGTGCGTTTCTTTGCAAATGCAAAGAAAAATTCGCACGGGCTATTAAATCCGCCGGAGGCAATAACGGGAAAGGAATTTTTACGTTATCTCTCCTTTTTTCATTATTGTTGTCAAAAAAATAAAAAAAATACATCACCCTTACGGCGATGTATTTAATATTTTTTAATTATGAGATTTTTGCCAAGGCTTTACACATATGAAACAAATTAAGGAACCGAGAATTGCTATAATGCTCCAAACCATAAGAGTAATGCTCCAGTTAAATTTCTCGGTAAGAACTGCAATTCCGTATGTGGAAATAGCACTTCCTATGTATGTGCAGGCATTAAGAAGACCTGATACAGTTGAAACATTTCCTGTTTTCTCAAAAAACGGAGGAATCATACAAATAAGTATTAAGTTTACCCCGTGCATACTTCCGGCAAGAAGTGCTGTAAATAAAACCGAAAGAGCAGTATTTCTTCCTGTAGATAAGTAAAGAAACAGAGAAGCAATTGCTCCGAAAGTGAAAATTACACCTGCACATAAAAGGGGATTTTTGAATTTTTTTCTGTATAAAGAAGATGAAATGTTAAAACATAAGATGCTGAAAAGTGGAAGTATAACTCCTGTTAAAATAGCGGCTGCAGAGCCTAAATTATAAGTTTCCTTTATGTATGAGGGCATCCAGGTGGTAACACCGTCTCTTAGCATTCCCTGAAGTATTATGGCAACCATAACACCAAATATAAGAGGTGAGAAAAAGCCTTTTAATGAGCCTTTTTGTTTTGCTTTCACAGTTTTCTGCTCAGTAATATCCATACAATATTTATTCCATAAAAATATCATAACGATACCAAATAATGCGGAAAAGAAAAATACAAACTTCCAGCTTGCAAGACTTATGATAAGAGGAGCAATTAAATAAACTATGATAGTACCAAATGAGCTTCCCCAGGACACTTTAACGGAAGCTGTTTTATAATCCTCTTGTGAGAAAAGTGCTGTCATTAATCGTACAATAGGGGGCCACATAAAAGCCTGAGCAAATCCGTTTACGCACCATACCAAAAGCATAAGATAAGGTGAAGAGCAAAATGGAATTAGAAGGTTCATACATACAGAAAGAATAAGACCATAAGAAACAAGCTTTTTAGGTGAAAATTTATCACCACATATTCCACTTATTATCTGACCTGTTCCGTATGTAACAAAACTGCCTGTAATCGCCATCGATAAAAGTGATTTTGAAAGCTTTGTGGCATTTTCCATTTCAGAAATTATGGCACCGTAGTTAATTCTTGTAATATAGCTTACCATATAGGTAATCATAAAAAGAAATATCATTTTGTTTACAGCTTTTTTATCCTTTAAATGTTCCATATTTTTTCCCTTTCAAAGAAATTTCAATACCTAATAATTATATCACTAATATTTACAAAGTCAATATAATCTTTGTTATTTTATTTGTACAATCGGTAAATATTGACGAAAAAATGAAAATGTTATATACTAAATATATAATTAATTAAAGTAAGGGATGAAAATGAAAAAATACATATTTTTCACAACATTGTTATTTTGCTTTCTTACAGTTTTTACAGTTAATGCAACGGAGTATATAGTAGAACTCGACAGAGACATTTCTATGACAGGGGTAGATAATGCTGAAAGCTTCGGAGTGGTAAGTGCTCCCGACAGATATGTGTATACAACTGAAGATATAGATACAATTAATCTTCTTGAACAAAAGGGAATGGTTGTGTATTATGAGGAAGATATCCCTCTTGTATTTGATGAAGGAATTATTGCAACACCATCAAATGATATTTCTGTAGTTTCTGACGTATATACTCCTGTCAATCGGAATAAGAATGTATCCTTAATGTTTAATGTATCTTTGCAAGGGTATATTGACCCGAATACTTTGTCTTATGCAGTATTTACAAATAATTTAGTTGCCCGCAGAATTCCAAAGGGAACTCACAAGGTTCGGGTAGGTATTATAGACAGCGGGATATGTAAAACTGATGAAAATGGCAACTTGAGAAGTGATTTTTCAAATGTGGTTGACGGTAAAAGCTTTGTGGATGAAGAGCCTTTTACAGATGAAATAAATCATGGAACGCCCTGTGCAGGATTGATAGGGAGTCAGTATTTAGGTATTTCACCTGATTGCGAAATGATATCCCTAAAGGCATTTAATAATAGGTCCGGTTCTTTAACAGATGTTGCAAATGCAATTTATGCCGGAGTAGATTATTATGGTTGTAAAGTTTTAAACATAAGTGCAGGTTCAAGTGTTTTTACTGAGGAGCTTGAAAATGCGGTGAATTATGCACTGGATAAAAATGTCATAGTAGTGGCTTCGGTGGGAAATGAAGCGACAACATCAAATGCGGTTATGTACCCTGCAAATTTTCCTGGAGTTATAGGCGTAGGTTCTGTAAATGAAAATGGTGCACACAGCAGCTTTTCAAGAATAAATTCAACGGTAGATGCCTGTGCGATAGGCGAAGATGTTTTAGTACCTGTCTCAAGGGATAAATATTCATTTAATTACGGGTATATGTCAGGTACAAGTTTTTCAGCACCACAGATTGCAGGACTTGCTGCACTTCTCTGCAGTTATGATTATGATATGACTCCTGATGAATTTTATGAAGTGTTGGAGGCAATCTGTTTTGATCCGGGTGATTGTGGGTATGACACAACTTTCGGTCATGGAATAATGGATGTAAAAGAAGCTTATGACTTTGTTATAAACCAGCCCCTGTATTATATTTCAAGAATGTTTCGTAACGGAGACTGCTTAAATTATAAAATTTATAACAATACAGCAGAAACGAAAGCAGTTTGTATAATCACAGCTAACTACGATTATTTGGGCAGAGTTATGAATTACGCATCTGGCAGGAAATTTGCAAGGACTAAAACCGCGTTGTCTTTATCGAAAGAAATTACCTGTGATTTTTCACAGGGAGAGTATTTCAGACTGATGTTATGGAAAACATTTGACAGTATGCATCCTCTTTGTACGGGAAGAAGTTATTTTCCAGATTAAATATACAACTGAAAAAACCTTAGAACAAGTTTGTTCTAAGGTTTTGATTTTTAGAGATTTTCTATTTTATCTGCTGCATTTTTTACGATATCTGATTGCAGGCTTTCAATTTTTCCCTCATCGCATTTAGATGCATATTCAGGACTTATAGGCAGCTTATCAAGAACATCAATGCCATATTTTCCTGCAATTTCATCAATTTTGCTTTTGCCGAAAACATTGATTTGTTTGCCACAGTCAGGACACTGGAGATAGCTGTAGTTTTCAACAATACCCACAATAGGAATATTCATCATCTTAGCCATATTTATTGCTTTTCCTACAACCATAGAAACTAAATCCTGAGGTGATGTAACGATAACTATTCCGTCTACAGGGAGACTCTGGAACACTGTAAGAGGAACATCGCCTGTTCCGGGAGGCATATCTACAAACATATAATCAATATCATCCCAGATAACATCGGTCCAGAACTGTTTAACAGTTCCTGCAATAACAGGACCTCTCCATATAACGGGGTCTGTATCTTTTTCCAGGAGGAGGTTGATTGACATAACCTCAATTCCGCCTCTTGTCTGTGCAGGGAGAATACCATTTTCTGTTCCGGTAACTTTCTTATCCAAGCCAAACTCTTTAGGAATAGACGGACCTGTAATATCTGCATCTAAAATAGCAGTATGATGACCTCTTCTGCTCATTTCAATTGCAAGCATAGATGTAACGAAGGATTTACCTACGCCGCCTTTTCCACTTACAATACCTATAACTTTTTTGACACTGCTGTAGTCATTAAGCTTTTCTGTAGGAATAACATTCTCTTCAGCAGAATTGCAATTTGAACTGCAGCTTTCACAATCATGTGTGCAACCCATTTTTATAACTTCCTTTCAAATGTAAATATTATTCTGTAGTTTTTCCGGGATATGTGTACAATGTAATGGAATCTTTTATAATATCATTTTCATAATTCCACTCATTTTCAAATCTGTAATCCGTGTATGTCTTACTTTTAACCAAGGAGCTGTCTCCCCATATTTTTGTATCAACAGGGATTTTGTATACTTCGGTGATTTCCGAAGGCATTTTGTAGTTTTCTTTTACAGTAAGTGTAACCTTAGGTGAAGTATCTTTTTCATATACAAAATCAGGGAATTTGAACGGAACATCAAATTCAGTAGAAGATTCCATAATTTTTGTATATGTAGGCTCACCATAAGGATCATCAACAATATAGTAGGTATAATTAAGTATTTCGAAATTTGAATTCAGGTTATAGTCAACCTTTATAGTATCTCCCACATGAATATCCCAGAATATAAATTCATTTAAAACGTCGCTGGTTACAATAAACCAATATGATACAGCATAACCATCAGGAGTTTTAAATCCTTCCTGTTGCTTGTAATATACATAATTAAGAGTGTTTTCACGTTTTAATGTTTCTTTTATAAGAGTTTTATAATCGGTTTTATAAGGGATAAACACACGGTAGTCATCATTTTCTAACTCGGTATAAATAGTATTGTTGTAAAAATAACGATTATTGTTGCCATATATAAACATTACGTTTCCGTTATCGTTGCCGTCAGAACAGTATGAAATGCTCCAGTCAGGAACAGCTTCGTTGGTATCAAGGTTAAAATATTTTATATATTCGCGAACATAAGAATATTTGTTCATAAGAACATTTCTGTTATTGCGACGGGATATCTTATCGTAGTTAATTTCTATTATTTCACTGTTGTTAGCATCAGGCACATCCTTTGAACACGAACAAAGTAATAATGCTGTCAAAAGAAAAATTGATAAAATCCTTTTCATTTTCTAACTCCTAAATTTTTTAAATTACTTTAAAAGACTTATAAAAAACTTTACTTGATTTTGGTAATATACTGCTCCGTTGCCCGATTTATCACTGCTTCTTGTAGGAGCACGGAATGTTAAATATAATTGATTTGGTATGGTGTCAAGACCGTTGACGGTGCCGAGAGATGTATTTTCAATAGGAATTTTAACAAATCCATGAAAATTATCTTTATTGTCATATCCATATTCTTCAAGGACTTTATAGTCTGCTACAAGATTTTCTTCAAGAAGGTAATTGAAGGCTTCTTCGTCAACAATTTCTATAATGTATTTTCCGACACTGAGAATGGACGCAAATTTAGTTGCCATTGCAGATTGTTGTTCAGGGTCAGCAACATTAATTGACAAGGATGTGAGAATTGTATCAAATTTAAGTTTTACAGTTCCGTCGCCATCTATATCGTAAAGATTATCATTTATAGTTTTTTCAAGACTGTCAGTAAAATAAGTGGTTATAGGCTTATCCACTGTGGCAATGAAAATATTAGTATCAGGAAGAGGCTTGAAAAAAATATGGTATGTCAAAGAAGCACACATACAAACTATAATAATTATAACTAATAAAGGTATCTTATAATAGTCCCAGAAATATGAAAGACGTTTGCCTTTTTCTACATCGGTGATTTTAGTAAATTTGTCTGCCATATTTTACCTCCTTTATATGGTGTGTAAACTAATTAATATTATACATTTTATTTATGTAAAAGTCAAGGTTAATAAGTGAACATAATAAGAAAACACCTCTCACAAGGAGAGGTGTTTTGATGTAAATTAAATTACTTTAATTCAACCTTAGCGCCAACTTCTTCAAGTTTTGTCTTGATTTCTTCAGCTTCTTCCTTAGATGCGCTTTCCTTAAGTGTCTTAGGAGCACCGTCAACTAAGTCTTTAGCTTCTTTAAGACCAAGGCCTGTGATTTCTCTAACAACTTTGATAACCTTAATCTTTTCAGCACCAGCATCAGCAAGAACAACTTCAAAGTCGCTCTTTTCTTCAGCTGCAGCACCAGCACCTGCGCCAGCACCTGCTGCTACTGCAACTGTTGCAGCTGCAGATACACCAAATTCTTCTTCGATACCTTTTACGAGTTCTGATAATTCGAGAACTGTAAGAGTTTTAATTTCTTCAATAATAGCAATTGTCTTTTCGCTCATTGTTTTTTCCTCCTAAAATAATTAAATAAAAATAAAATTTTGATTAATTATGCTGTAGGTTCAGCTTCTTTCTGTTCCTTAACAGCATTGATAGCTCTTGCAAAGCCTGCGATAGTAGCATTGAGGCTGCAAGCAACCATAGCATACAAAGTATCCTTTGAAGGGATTTTGCTGATAGCATTGATTTCTTCGAGTGATGAAACCTTGCCGTCCATGAAACCACCTTTGATTTCGATACCTGCTTCTTCCTTGTTATCTTCGATAAACTTAGCAAGAACTTTTGCAGGAGCAACAACATCTGTTGGATGAGTTGCGAGAGCAGTTGTTCCGTTTAAGATATCTGAAAATTCAGGATAACCAACTTCGTTTACTGCAAATCTTGTTAATGTGTTTTTAACAACTGTGTATTCAACACCTGCTTCACGGAGTTTGGTACGCAATTCAGTATCTTTTTCAACTGTAAGACCTGAATATGTTACAAAAACACCTGCTGCAGAACTTTTGAATCTTTCAACAAGAGAGTTAACGATTTCTTTTTTCTGTTCTAAAACTTTTGCGTTTGGCACTAAAATTCACCTCGTTTCCAATGTCGTCTGAATTTGATACTAAAATGGCAGAGCCATAAAAGTCAATTCTGTAATTCACCAAAATCTGTAAGGACTTGGGAAATGTTGTTCAGTAGCAACAAAAAAGTCAAGATTTTCCGCATAGAAAAACCTTGACTTTAAAATCAATTATTGGTCTCTCCTCGGCAGGACTTACGCTTTCGCACCTGCTGTCTGCGGAAAATGTGTGTTGCCACACAACTTAGACAGTATAACACACCATTTAGAATATGTCAATACTTTTTGTAAAAATTATTCACCAAGCTTAGCTGTAGCAATCTTAACAGCAGGACCCATTGTTGAAACAACAGTTACGCTCTTAAGATACTGACCCTTAGCAGCAGCAGGTTTTGCTTTAACGATAGCACTCATAAGAGCGTTAAAGTTTTCTGAAAGCTTTTCCTTGCCGAATGATACTTTACCGATAGGGCAGTGAATAATGTTTGTTTTATCAAGCTTGTATTCAATCTTACCTGATTTGATATCAGCAACAGCTTTTGCGATATCCATAGTAACAGTACCTGCCTTTGGTGATGGCATAAGACCCTTAGGACCTAAAACCTTACCGAGTCTACCAACAACACCCATCATATCAGGAGTTGCAACGATTACATCAAAATCAAACCAGTTTTCTGACTGAATTTTTGTAACCATTTCATCTGAACCGAAGAAATCAGCACCTGCAGCTTCAGCTTCGTTGAGCTTTTCGCCTTTTGCGAGTACTAAAACTCTTACAGTTTTACCTGTACCGTTAGGTAATACTACAGCACCTCTAACCTGCTGATCAGCATGTCTTGAGTCAACGCCGAGTCTTACGTGGCATTCTACTGTTTCATCAAATTTTGCTTTTGATGCTTTGCAAACAAGGTCAAAACCTTCAGCAGCATCATAAAATTTTGTTCTGTCGATAAGCTTTGCGCTTTCGATATAATTTTTGCCTCTTTTCACGATTAAATCCTCCTTAAGTGGTTTGAGCGGAGCTATATACTCCTCCCACTTGACCGATAGTGGTCAATTATTCTTCTACTGTGATACCCATACTTCTTGCTGTACCTGCAATCATGCTCATAGCTGCTTCTACAGAAGCTGCATTAAGGTCAGGCATCTTTGTTGTTGCGATTTCTTTCAAAGCATCCTTTGAAATTGTAGCAACCTTTGTCTTGTTAGGAACACCTGAACCGCTTTCAATCTTGCAAGCCTTTTTAAGAAGGACTGCAGCAGGCGGAGTCTTTGTAACAAAAGTAAATGAACGGTCTGCATAAACTGTAATTACTACAGGGATGATGAGACCCATATCTTTTGCTGTCTTTTCATTGAATTCCTTTGTGAACTGTACGATGTTAACACCGTGCTGTCCGAGAGCAGGACCAACCGGAGGAGCTGGTGTAGCTTTACCGGCAGGAATCTGCAACTTAATGTAACCTGTAACTTTCTGTGCCACTTTAAGTGCACCTCCTAAATATAAATGTGGTAGTGGCTGTTTTTCAACAACCTTAGCGGATGACGTAAAATCAATGCAAAAGCATTTTTTATCCTCCCACTAATCTATATATACGCCCTAAGCAGTTGCGTTAGTATCCGAACTCGCCTAAATCAAGTAAAATAGCTGTTTTTCATCGTTGTCGGTCTTATAATACGAAAGTATTACTGCGACCTGCCGCCTTGAAAAAGCAACAATTTTATCTTGCTTTAGGTTCG
>JAZNWH010000047.1:0-9934 GCA_045593265.1 Clostridia bacterium
TTGGACAAATATTTAGGTGTGATGTGAAGAAACTACGAGGTTAAGCAAAGTTTTGTTTAATGCTCTGTAGAACATTATATCAAAGTTTCGTTGTCAAGGTAAGACTGCATAGCAGTTCTACCTTGACAAGGTCAAATTGGAGCATAGCTTTTAATTTTTAAAAAATGTTTCATCCACCATTGAAAATTGTACAAAAAACTTTAAATTTTTTTTAAAAAAGTATTGACAATTTTGAATTTGTTTGATATAATGTACAAGTCGCTAAGGTGAGTGGCATAAAATGGGAGCATAGCTCAGCTGGGAGAGCATCTGCCTTACAAGCAGAGGGTCATAGGTTCGAGCCCTATTGTTCCCACCATTTGTGGCCCGGTAGTTCAGTTGGTTAGAACGCCTGCCTGTCACGCAGGAGGTCGAGAGTTCGAGTCTCTTCCGGGTCGCCACACTTACTTTTTCGATGTGCCTCTGTAGCTCAGTCGGTAGAGCAAGGGACTGAAAATCCCTGTGTCGGTGGTTCGATTCCACCCGGCGGCACCATATGCGGGAGTGGCTCAGTGGTAGAGCGTCACCTTGCCAAGGTGAACGTCGCGAGTTCGAATCTCGTCTTCCGCTCCATAAATACACAAAAGACGCTTTGCGCGTCTTTTGTGTCATATAAGGTGCCATTGCCAAGTGGTAAGGCCACAGTCTGCAAAACTGTTATTCCCCAGTTCAAATCTGGGTGGCACCTCCATAAAAACAGAACGATTTAGATGCCATATCTAGAATGTTCTGTTTTTTTCATTAATAATTTTATGTTTTACTTTGCCAAGCCTTTTTCTATTGTGATGGTGTTTGAGAGAAATGCTTTTTAAAGCATCGGCAAAACGTGTTAAGAGAATTATATCCAGATTCATAGGCTATTTCAGTAAGAGATTTTTCAGTTGTGCGTATCTGAAAAGCAGCATATTCAGAGCGTACAGAATTTAAGTATGTTCTGAATGGAATTTTAAGTCGATTACAAAAGAGATGTGTTATGTATGAACGATGATACCCAAAAGCTTTACAAATGTGGTTGATGGTTAGATTTTTTTTGAAATTTGCATCTATATAAGCAACGATTTTTGACGGCAATTCTAAATTTTTATATGTTGGTGTCAGTTCAAGAACGCTCATTAAGTCAGAAAGTATGATATAAGTCCATCCAATCAGTTCGATATCATTAATTTGTGTTGTTATTTTTCGAAAGGCAAGGGTTGTATCTTCTGAAATCAAGTTTGCTTCGATAAATGGATTTTGGGGATATTTTGTAATAATATCCGGTAGGTTCACGCTAATAATTTGGTGTTACAAATGATTGCTACAACTTCTATAGGTTCGTCGCATAATGAGTCATATTCTATATATTCATGAACAGTATTTGGGAAAATTACAATAGCATCCCCTTTTTCTAAGGTATAAATTTTTTTACCTATTTTAATGTTTTGCTTTCCCAAAAGACAAAATGATATTTCCAGATAGTTGTGAAAATGAGAAGGAAAGTTGTATGTTCTTCTTTCATATGATATAAAAATATTTTTTGAGTTTTTTTCAAAATAAGGATACATTATAATTCCTCCCACCCTTTCAATAAGAAATTATATCATAAATGAATGTGTAATTGCAACTATATAGCACATTTTGGTGAATATTTTGTATCATTATGGTTTGTAACAGATTCTCTGTGTGATATAATGAAGAAAAGGAGTGATTTAAGATATGGAAAAGTGGGCGAGGATTAATTATCAACCGTGTCTGCCTTTGGGAGCTAACAACTCAAGAATAACAGGGTGTGAAAAACATATACAACTTTCAAGAGAGGCTGCGTGCGAGGGAATAGTACTGCTAAAAAACAATGATAATATATTGCCTCTCAAAAAGGGTACTAAGATAGCAATATTTGGGAAAGCCCAGATAGACTATGTTAAAGGCGGTGGAGGCTCAGGAGATGTGCATTGCGAATATGTGCGTAATATTTACGAAGGATTAAAACTGAAAGACACTGTAGAAGTATTTGATGAACTATCACTTTATTACAAGGGTTGTGTTGAAAAAGCGTATAAAATGGGCGAAACTGTAGAACAACTTACAGAGTCGGATATTCCGGAAGGTCTTATTGTGGCAGCGACAGAATTTGCCGATACGGCAATTATTACTATAAATCGTTATTCGAAAGAAGGTTGGGACCGAAAAGGAGACGGTTCAGATCCATACTTTGAGCTTAGTGTTCAGGAAAAAAATATGGTAAATACCGTATGTGATAATTTTGATAAAGTTATTGTTCTTTTGAATACGGGCGCTATGATAGATACTTCGTGGTTTGCAAACAATGACAAAATCGGCGCTGCTATTATGATTTGGCAGGGTGGTATGGAAGGCGGACTTGCTACTGCCGATATTTTGGTGGGCGATGTAACCCCATCGGGCAAACTGGTGGACACCTGTGCAATTTCTTTGTCTGATTATCCGTCATCGTCAGGTTTTCACGAATCTGACGATTATGTGAAATATACCGAAGATATTTTTGTAGGATATAGATATTTTGAAACTATTCCGGGAATGAAAGAGCAAGTTGTATATCCGTTTGGATATGGACTCTCATATACAGAATTTGAAATCAAGAACACGATAGCACAAACATACGGCGACAAAATTCTGGTGGGTGTAGATGTTAAAAACATCGGAGAATTCTGCGGCAAAGAGGTTGTGCAGGTCTACTACAGTGCTCCTGTTGATAAAATTACAAAGCCTGCCCGTGAGCTATGTGCTTTTGAAAAAACAAAGCTGCTTGCACCCGGCGAAAGTGAAATGCTTCTAATGAGCTTTAATATTAATGATATGGCATCTTATGATGATATGGGTGATATAGAAAAATCTGCTTATGTAATGGAAAAAGGTGAATACAAAATATTTGTAGGCACAAATGTTCGTGATGCAAAAGAACTTGAATATAAATATGTGCTTGAAGAAAATAAGATTTGCCAAAAGCTTACAGAATATTGTAAACCGACAAGGCTTGGCAAAAGGCTGACTGCAACAGGTGAATTTACCGAGGTGCCTGATGAAGTGTATACTCCAAAAACTTTTGAGTGTACATATGAATGTGATATGAAAATTCCTGCTGAAGGAGAGAATAAAAAACAACTTACAGATGTAGTAAATGGCGAAATTTCTCTTGATGAATTTATTGCACAGTTAACTGATGAGGAAATGTTAGGCTTATTGGTTGGACAGAAAAACACAGGTGTTGCCAATACCGACGGTATGGGAAATCTGCCTGAATACGGTATTCCGTCTCCAATGACCGTGGACGGTCCGGCTGGAGTTCGCATACATCCAAATACAGGAATAAGAACAACGGCATTTCCGGTAGCAACAATGCTTGCCTGTACCTGGAACTTAGATATTCTTGAAAGAGTAGGTGTGGCTGGGGCATTGGAGACTAAGGAAAACAACTTGTCGATGTGGCTTACACCGGCACTTAATATTCATCGTAGTCCGCTGTGCGGAAGAAACTTTGAATACTATTCTGAAGATCCGTTTGTATCAGGCAAAATGGCTGCTGCAATGGTAAAAGGCATCCAGTCACAAAGAATTGTCGCAACACCAAAGCATTTTGCGTGCAACAATAAAGAAACTAATCGCAATGAATCAAATTCAATTTTATCTGAAAGAGCACTGCGCGAGATTTACCTTAAAGGGTTTGAGATTTGTGTTAAGGAAAGCGACCCCAAACTTATCATGACGGCATATAACATTGTTAACAATGTTCATGCATCTGAAAATGCAGAATTAATTACCGGAATTTTAAGAAACGAGTGGGGATATAAAGGGCTTGTAACAACGGACTGGTGGAACACTGCTGAAAAAAGTGCCGAAGTTAAAGCAGGAAATGATATCCGTATGCCTTCTTCTGCAAATGACGGTAAACAAAGATATTTAGATACAATTTCAGTTAAAAACACCAGAAATGAACTTGCAATATGTGTAAAGAGATTACTTGAAATGATTTTGTGGCTCGAATAGAATATAATAAAAGTACATCTAAATATTCAGCTCTTCCAATCATTTAAACCCTTTTATAGCTTGAAACGAAGCTTTAGAAGGGTTTATATTATTTAATATTTATTCATTTGTTTTTTTAAAAGTGCGTTGTTTTATCTATCTTTTCAAAATTATGATTTTGAAAACTATAAATTTATAAAATTATCATCTATTTAATAAAATTATTCTTTACATAATTACATCTATTTCATCTTATTTACTTGAAAAAAATACCTATTTATAGTATAATTATATAGGTGATATTTTTGAAAACAATTTATTTTGATAATTCGGCCACTACCAAAATACACAGTGAAGCATTAGAGAAATATATCGAAATTTCTAAAAATATGTATGAAAATTCTGCTGCTCTTCATTTAGGTGGCATAAATGCAGAACGTGAAATTGAAAAATCAAGAAAAATTATTGCTGATAGTTTTGGTGCTAAAACAGATGAAATAGTATTCACTTCCGGTGGTACTGAAAGTGATAATATGGCTATATTAGGTGTTGCTTATGCTAATAAGAGAATCGGAAAACATATTATTACTTCTTCAATTGAGCATCATGCAGTTTTACACACTTGTCAGCATCTTGAAAACGAAGGTTTTGATGTTACATATATAAAACCTGATAAAAATGGTAAAATTGACCCTATAGATGTTAAAAATGCTATTCGTAATGATACTATCTTAGTTTCAATTATGACTGCGAACAACGAAACAGGGGTGTTCCAACCCATTAATGAGATTAAAGCTTTATGTGAAAATATAACTCTGCACACAGATGCTGTCCAAGCTTATGGAAAAATTGATATGAGAAAGATCAACGCTGATATAATATCTGTTTCTGCTCATAAAATTCACGGGCCAAAGGGAATAGGTGCTTTATATGTGAAAAAAGGCACTAAAATTAAACCTATTATTTTTGGTGGTAATCAAGATGGTTTATTGCACTCAGGAACTATGAATACACCTGCAATTTCAGCTTTTGGAGTTGCTGTAAGTATTTTAGAAAATAAATTGTATGAAAATATAGAATATCTTAAGTCATTACGTTCATATATGATTGACAAATTAAAAACTATTGAAAATGTTATGATTAATGGTCAGGATTCTGTTAATGTTATCAGTGTTTCTTTTAAGGATATAAGAGGCGAAGTGTTACTACATAAGCTTGAATCAGAAAACATTTATGTTTCTACCGGTTCAGCTTGCAATTCAAAGTCTACTGATATAAGTTATGTTATATCCTCAATGAATGTACCCAATTCTTATGCTCAGGGGACGATACGAATCAGTTTTTCTGAATTTAATACTAAAGAAGAAATCGATTATGCATTTGATAAAATTTCTGAGTCTGTTAATTTATTAAGGCGTTTTAAAAGGAGATAAAATGAGAGAGATAATACTACTTAAACTTGGTGAGATTGTATTAAAAGGGTTAAACAAACGTAGGTTTGAAGAGAAACTCATGGGTAACATTAGAAAAACTCTTGATGATTGTGGGAATTTTTCTATGAAGATAGCTCAATCTACTATATATATTTTTCCTGATGACGATTTTATATTTAACAAAGCTATAGAAAAACTCAAATGTATTTTTGGTGTGGTATCTATAGTTACGTGTGGTGAAACCGAAAAAGATATAAATAAAATCAAAGATTTTGCTTGTGAATACCTTGGTAACACACTTAATAATGTAAAAACTTTTAAATGTGAAGCAAAACGTTCTGACAAAGCATTTCCTTTAAAATCCCCTGAAATTTGCATCGAGCTTGGTGGACATTTACTTGAAAAATTTCCACATTTAAAAGTTGATGTTAAAAATCCGGATGTGATTGTTTATGTAGAAGTAAGAGATTATGGTGCTTTTGTTCATGCAGGAAAAATACAAGGGGCAGGGGGGATGCCTGTTGGAAGTAATGGCAAAGCATGTCTCCTTTTATCCGGAGGTATCGATAGCCCTGTTGCAGGATATATGACTGCAAAACGAGGCGTGTCATTAGAAGCTGTACACTTTTATTCTTATCCTTATACAAGTGAAAGGGCAAAAGACAAAGTTATTAAGCTTGCAAGAATTATTTCAAGATATACGGGAAAATTTAAGTTATATGTTGTTCCTTTTACAGAACCACAACTTGAAATATATGAAAAATGTCCTGATGAAGAATTGACAGTTATAATGCGTTGTGTTATGATGAAGATTGCTGAAAATCTTGCCCAAAAACATGGTTCTCTTGCTTTAATTACAGGTGAAAGTATTGGTCAGGTTGCAAGTCAGACTCTTGAAGCGCTGGCTGTTACCGATGCATCTGTAAATATGCCTGTTATCAGACCATTAATAGGAATGGATAAGGAAGAAATAGTTACAATTTCAAAAAAAATCGGTGCTTTTGAAACTTCAATTTTGCCTTATGAAGACTGTTGTACTGTTTTTGTACCCAAACATCCTAAAACAAAACCACAATTAGAAAAAATTCTTGAATCAGAAAAATTACTTAACTTAGATAAGATTATAGAAGATTGTGTAAATAATGTTGAAATAATTCAAATTGAACCTTTGGAGATTTAAAATGGAACATAAATTAGTTGAATTGTTGAAAAATAAGAATTATACAATTTCTTTTGCTGAATCATGTACTTGTGGTTTACTGGCATCAAAAATCGGTAATGTTCCAGGTGCATCTGATGTGTTTAACGAAAGCTACGTAACATATGCAAATTTATCAAAAATTAAAACTTTAGGTGTAAGAGAAGAAACATTAGAAACTTATGGTGCAGTAAGCTATCAAACAGCTTTAGAAATGTCTAAAGGTGTAAAAAACATATCAAATTCTGATATTGGCATAGGAATAACAGGAATTGCAGGTCCAGGTGGAGGCACCGATGAAAAACCTGTAGGTTTAGTTTATATATCAGTATGCACTCCAACTAAACATATGTATGAAAAATATATATTTAATGGCGATAGATATAATGTCAGAAACTCAGCTGCTAACAAAGCAATTGAAATTGTTATAAATTTATTGAAAGGATGATATACATGATTAAAATTACTATGGAAAACGGAAAGGAAATCAAGCTTGAATTATATCCCGATAAAGCTCCAAAAACAGTTGAAAATTTTTTAAATCTTGTAAATAAAGGATTTTACAACGGACTTACTTTTCATAGAGTTATAAGTGGTTTTATGATACAAGGAGGATGTCCTATAGGTAACGGCACAGGTGGACCAGGTTATTCTATCGAGGGTGAATTTGCTTCAAATGGATTTAACAATGATTTAAAACATACTCGTGGAGTAATTTCTATGGCTCGAGCTATGAATCCTAATTCTGCAGGCTCTCAGTTCTTTATTATGCATAAAGATTCTCCACATTTAGATGGACAATACGCTGCGTTTGGTAAAGTGGTTGAGGGGATTGAAGTTGTTGATGAAATTGCCGGAGTTAAGTGTGATTATATGGATAAACCACTTGAACCACAAATAATAAAGAGTATAATTGTTGAATAAAAGGAGAAATAAATTATGAATATATTAGTTACCGGCGGTGCAGGTTACATCGGCAGTCATACTTGCGTTTTACTTCTTGAAGCAGGATATGATGTTATAGTCCTTGATAATCTTGATAATAGTTGCGAAATTTCTTTAGAAAAAGTTAAAGAAATTACAGGAAAAGATTTAAAGTTTTATAAGACCGACCTTTTAGATTACGAGGGTACTGAAAAAGTTTTTCAAGAAAACAAAATTGATGCAGTTATCCATTTTGCAGGACTTAAAGCAGTAGGAGAAAGTGTTCAAATTCCTCTTAGATATTACCATAATAATATTACAGGCACATTGAATTTGTGTGATATCATGTCAAAACACAATGTGAAAAATCTTGTATTCAGTTCATCAGCTACAGTATATGGTGATCCACATACAGTGCCCATTAAGGAAGATTTTCCACTTCATGCTACAAACCCTTATGGAAGAACAAAACTTATGATAGAGGAAATTCTAAGGGATTTATATGTATCTGACAATGAGTGGAATATCGCGATATTAAGATACTTTAACCCTGTTGGTGCACATGAAAGTGGATTGATTGGGGAAGATCCAAATGGAATTCCTAATAATTTATTACCATATATTGCGCAAGTTGCTGTAGGTAAACTTGAATGCCTGAGTGTATTTGGAAATGACTACAATACACCTGACGGAACCGGCGTAAGAGATTACATTCATGTAATCGACCTTGCTAACGGACATTTAAAAGCTGTAGAAAAGATATTAACTAATTCTGGAGTAGTTACATATAATTTAGGCACCGGAAATGGATACAGTGTTTTGGAAATGGTCAAAGCTTTTGAAAAAGCTTGTGGACATGAAATTAGATATAAAATTGTTGACAGACGTCCAGGAGATATTGCAGAATGTTATGCTGACCCATCAAAATCTAAGAATGAACTTGGTTTTGTTGCAACTCATAATTTAGATGATATGTGTAAAGATGCCTGGAATTGGCAATTTAAAAATCCAAAAGGATTTAGGAAATAAGGAATAGGGAATAGGAAAGCAGCTGAAAATTCAGCTGCTTTCTAATATGTTAAATTAAAATTTAGATAAAGGATTATTCTCGGCTGCTTTTCTTCTTTCTTTATCATCAATATGTGTATAAATTTGAGTTGTAGCTAATTGTTCGTGTCCCAAGATTTCCTGAAGTGTTCTCAAATCAGTATCACCGTATTTATACATAATAGTTGCTGCAGTATGACGAAGTTTATGAACCGAAAATTTACTCTCATCCAGATTTGATTCTTTTATATACTTTTTTACTAACCATTGAACTGTCTTAACACTGATTCTTTTATTTTGTTTGCTTATAAAAAGTGCATTTCTATCTTTAACATCATCAACAGGGCGTACTTTCATGTAATCGTTAATAGCATCTATACATGCTTGGTTAAGGTAAACTATTCGTTCTTTATTACCTTTTCCTGTAACAACTAAAGTATCTTCTCGTATATCTGAAATATTGATTCCAACAAGTTCAGAAACACGCATACCACAGTTTAAAAATAAAAATATAATTGCATAATCTCTTGGTGAATTACTATTTTTAACAGTTTCAAGCAATTTCTTACATTCATCGAGTTCTAAGTATCTGGGCATGCTTTGTTTGATTTTCGGTGAATCTAAATCTTTTGCTGGGTTGTTTTGTATATGATGGGCTTTAGAATTCATATATTTAAAATAACTTCTTAAACAAGCAACCTTACGCGCTCTTGTAGAAGGTTTGTTATTTCTTACATCATTCATATACGACAAGTATTCAAATAAATCATTTAATGTAATATTATTTACAAAACTATAATCTAAATCATCAATTTCAATTTCATCAATATTATTAATATCAATTTTTGTTAATCCAAAATGAAACTTCATATACTTGAAAAATATTTTTAAGTCTAAAGCATATTCTTTTATAGTATTAGGTGATTTACCCTTTATAGTTTGCATATACATAAGAAATTCACGATAAACTTCAGGTTCATTAGCAGTTCTGAAATCCAAACTTCCTCACCTCAATTATACAAAATCTTTATTTTGTATAATTGTATCACAAAATTCCCCTGTTGTCAAGATATGTCAATAAATAAATATAAATAGTTATTTTGTGTTAAATTTTCATCATAATATTTTGAAGTTCACAATTTCTTTATCATAAATATAATATTATTATACATAAAGTGATTCATCATTAAAATAATTATAATTTCAATCGTTATTTAAATTAATATAATTTCTTAGTTAAAATTTTAGAATCAGTCGCTACATTACGTTAAACAGAATTATTATAATGTATGTTTCTTTGTCAAAAAAATTT
>JAZNWH010000048.1:0-4699 GCA_045593265.1 Clostridia bacterium
TGAACCGACCCCCAAAAGTTAGACCTAAAATCTAACGATTGGGAGGTCGGTTTTTTCATGGCTAAATATAATTATGAATTTAAATTAAAAGTCGTGCAGGAGTACCTAAATGGCAAGGGTAGTTATGATTATCTATCTAAAAAACACAACATTCCTGCAAGTGTCAGACTAAAAGAATGGGTTGCTACATACAAGGAATACGGCAAAGAAGGGTTAAAACGGTCAAGACGAAAGAAGAATTACTCTTTCCAATTCAAACTTTCCGTGGTAGAATTGTATCTATCAAGCGAAGTCTCATATCAGGAATTAGCACTTTCGCAAGGTGTAAGTACCCCATCATTAATTGGACAATGGGTAAATGATTTTAGAATTGCCGGACTTGATGCCTTGAGATCTAAAAAGAAAGGTCGTAAGAAAATATTGGATATAAGTGAAAATAAGAAAATTTCTAAAACCACCGAAGAAAAGCTCGTGGATACGAGTGCAGAACACATCAAAGAACTTGAAAATGAATTGCTCAAATTAAGAATTGAAAACGCATATTTAAAAGAGTTGAGGAGACTGCGTTTAGAGGAGGAAGCTCTTCTGAAAAAACAGCGAGAATCGTCCACAGCCTCCGAGGACAATTCAAATTAAAAGACGTTCTCGCAATAATTGGTTTTCCAAAGGCGACATATATGTATTGGCAAAAGCGGTTTGATAGAGAAAATCCTGACAAATATTTAGAAGATGAAATTACTAAAATACATAACGAAAATAAGGATTACGGTTACAGACGAGTATATAGAGAACTACGAAACAAAAAGATTTTTGTTAATAAAAAGAAAGTTCAAAGAATAATGCAAAAATTGGGTTTTCAAGTTACATCATTCACTCGCAAGAGCCGCAGATATAGTTCGTACAAAGGTAATGTTGGCAAAATAGCTCCTAACAGAATTAACAGACGTTTTAATACATCTGTACCACATCAAAAGATAACCACTGATACTACCGAATTTAAGTATTATGAGATAAACAACAAAGGTAGAATGGCAATTAAGAAATTGTATTTAGACCCGTTCCTCGATATGTTTAATGGCGAAGTTTTAAGTTACAGTATAACACAAACACCATCAGCTATTGGGATATTATCTGCTCAAAAGAAAGCAATAGAAATAACCTCTGATTGCCCATACAGAAGAACATTTCACTCGGATAGAGGTTGGGCATATCAAATGACCTCATATTCCTATGCTTTAAAAGAAAACAAAATTTTTCAAAGCATGTCGCGCAAAGGAAACTGTTATGATAATTCTGTCATAGAAAATTTCTTTGGAATATTAAAGCAAGAAATGTATTATGGAACAACTTTTTACAGTTTTGATGAGCTTAAAGAAGCTATTGAAAGATATATAAAATATTACAACGAGAAAAGGATTAAAGAGAAACTTGGGTGGATGAGCCCGGTGCAATATCGGCTCAACACCTCGGCTGCATAAAAATAGCGTAGCAGTCATTAAAACTACTACGCTATAAAAAGTCTAACTTTTTGGGGTCACATCAATAATCCGTCCTTTAAAATATTATCAATAATTATCCTTCTGTAACCTCAGCAGTTACACTTGTGTAGTTTGAATACTGAGAAACAGCATAATCTGTTGTATTATCCAACAAGTAATTTTGGATAAAACCCTTTTTAATCTGTTTGAATGTAGAAGTTGCAATATCATTTGATGATTTAAGATTTACAACCTCAACAGTTGGTTTTGTATATTTCTTCATAATCTATTGCACCTCCTAATTATTCTTCAACTATTTCAGCATTAAAACCAGCACTATCACTAGTTGCTACGTTACCAGCCTGTGTATATAGGCTAGTACCAGACACTGCATTCAATTCAACCTTAACACCATCAGCATCATAGTAATATGGAATAGCTACAAAGTAATATTCTGCAGGGTCAAGTTCATTTGTGCCCATTTCATCAACAAGCTGAATAGCAAAGCGACCTGTACCATCTTCTACTAAATCATCAAAAGTACCAACGTATTCACCTACAGCACCTTCGGAATTACCAGGCAAACGTGAATTACCTGCTTCAGCAGAGTATCTGTATACATCAACACCGCCGCCTGTGTATCCAGCAGCTGCAGTTGTGTAAGATACCAAGAACGTAACAGAATCACATTCAACACCATTAGCATTTGTAACCTTAGTCATAATTGGTAGTCTGTCAACGATCATGTAAATTTTAGAACCTGTTGTTTCATCTTTACCACAGCTACCATCATCAATAGAGATTACGCACCCACCTTCAAGAGGTATTCCGGCAAAAGTACCGTCTGTAATTGACTCCTTGTAAACATTACCAACAAGTTTGTTAACTTCTTCTTCTGCTACGTCACTAAATACTGTTTGAGAACTTACTACAGTATGAGCTACACCATTATAGCTACCAGCAACTTTCTTAAATGAAATAGTCTGTGTTGCTGTTCTATTATTAGCTTTATTAAACTGGAATGCAATTGTATCAACATCCAAAGGAACATTTACAACACGTTGACTTTCTTCACTACCATTGAAACCCGTGTTTCCTGAACCATAGTTACCAGGTATTTTATCACGGCTAACATCATAATTAACAGTACCATCTTCTCCCACAACTTCCTTGATACCAAGCACATACGCAGTATTAGAGTTTGAAATACCGCTACTTATGAAGTTTATACCTAAAGCATATTCGTCAATAGTATCAATAGCATGTACTTCTTTTGTAAAATCTGTTGCACCATTTGTATAACGTGCTACATCAGTACCTGCTGAAGATGTAAACTTAAATGTTGTACCTAAAACATCAGCCTTTGGATAAGATGCAGCAACAAATGTAATACTGCCATCTGCACCGGCAGTACCCTGATCGATATGAACGATACTATCTTCTGTTACTTCTGTACCTTCATGTAGGATATAGGAAACCATATCACCCTCTGTTGCACCTGTAATAGATGCATTGATTGTTACATCACTCACACCATTTTCTGTGATAGTGTAAGTTGTGTACGCACTATATGTAGCATCTGCACTAACACTACATACAGCACTTGCCATCACCAAAGCGAAGACAACTAAAGCAGAAATAATTCTTTTTAGCTTCATTTTTAAACCTCCTTGAGTGTTAAAAAAATATTAATTTAACATTAATCATATTTTACAACTTTTTTACAGAAATGTCAAACATATTTTTAAACTTTTTTTAAAAAATTTCTTTTTTGTGCAAGTGTAACAAAAGCCGTTTAGGTTTTTAGGCAAAAAAGCAAAATGGTTTTTGTGATTGATAATGGATAATGGCATTTTTCTTTTCGGGCTGATGTGGGCATCCGCCCCTACAATTTATGTTTGAAATTTGTTTGTAGGATTCGATACCTAACTTGTGCCCTGTGGGTGCATCGTACCATATACATATACCATTTCGGGCTGATGTGGGCATCCGCCCCTACAATTTATGCTTGAAATTTGTTTGTAGGATTCGATACCTACATATTATAAAAACAATCCTGTTCCCATTTTAAAACATTGGTATCTATGTATTCCCATATTTTGCGGTAATCTTCGTCACCCCGTATTATATGATCGTGATAGGAACGGTGCCATATAGAATCGCCAATTGTTTTTGTAACCATTATTTTAAACGAACGCACAATACTTTCAATATTCATTGTAGGGGACGATGCCCTCATCGTCCCGTCAAGAACAACAATTAAATGTATGTGATTAGGCATAATTACATATTTGTCGATCGTCACATTTTTATATTTGACATTTATATTCTTGATAAATTTATCGCATATCAATCCATATTCAGATAAATGCAATTTCGGGACGATGTAGGCATCGTCCCCTACGATTATTTGGGATAATAACTCTTTTCTGTCCTTTGTGCATATCGTAATAAAATATGCACCGGGTGTGGAATAATCATAATCCTTTAATCTTATTGGTTTTCTTTTTGGCAATTTTTTCATAATATTATAATTTTGATTTCGGGACGATGTGAGCATCGTCCCCTACTAATATAATTTTTCCATCATTTATAACAATTTGCTTATCCATAAATTTTACTGCCGCATTTTTATGAGAAATAAGGATACATGTTTTATCTTTTAAGTTTCTTATATTACCAAGCATTTTTGCCTCTGTTGAAGCATCCAGTGCGGATGTTGCCTCGTCCAACAAAAGTATTGGAGCATTGCGGTAAATTGCCCTTGCAACCGCAAGGCGTTGTGTCTGACCTTCGGAAAGTCCCACGCCGTTTTCACCTATTATTGTATTTATACCGTCCGGCATTTCGGAAACATCGTCCCACAGGCAGGCAATTTTTAAGCATTCCTCTATTTTCCCATTATCGGCATTTTCGCCAAAGAACACTACATTTTCCGCAACTGTGCCTGAAAGTACCATATTGCCCTGTGGCACATAGGAAAACAGATTTCTGTAATCTGCATTAAGTTTATGTTCACTACCCTCTGCAGTAAGTATTATTTCACCACTATCGGGGTTGTACATAGCAAGAAGTAATTTTAAAAGTGTGCTTTTACCTATACCGGATATGCCCGATATAAGAACGAAGTCTCCTTTATTGACTTTGAGATTTGCATTTTTTAGTATAATTTCTTCCTTGTTATAAGAAAAAGAAACGTCTTTTAATTCTATACTTTCAAA
>JAZNWH010000049.1:0-7877 GCA_045593265.1 Clostridia bacterium
TATGCATTGTAGACTGCCCGGGATGAGTAATAGTGATTTCGTACAAAAAAATCATAGACTAAGAATAAATGTTTTATTTCCAGAAAAATCATTAAACGAAAACAATGTACAATTAAAAGGATTTAAAAACAGTGAAAGAAACGTATTAGAGGATTTTAAAATGTGTATTAAATTAAAAGAATTAAATGGATTAAGTCCAGATGATATTTTGAATACATATTGGACTGCAGAACGTAATAAGTATCCGATAGATATTTCTGAAATACTATTTAGAATGAACATTAGAGTTTTGCCATATGATTTTAGCAAGTATGACCAATATGATGGAGAGAAAATTTTAGGCGCAGTTGTTGCTGATGAAAGTAATTTAGCTTTGCTTTATAGAAAAGGTGAGTCTAAAAATCGTAATAGATTTACTTTGGCACACGAAATAGCTCATTGCTGTCTAGCACATTTAGAAGAAGAAACAATGCCATTTGTTGAGTATAGACACGATGGTGTAATTGTAGATAACAAAGAATACAAGGCTAATATATTCGCTGGAGAACTGCTTATTCCTTTAAGAGAATTACGTAAATTTTTAGACAATGAATATCCAAATTCAATTCCATTTTCTTCTCATCTAGCTGAAATATTTGCTGTTTCAATTAATGTTATGGAAGAAAGATTGAAGCATCTCAAAATACCATACATAGATAAATTTGGGCAAAAAATTATTTGTTTGGAGTAGTATATGACTCAAAATATTGAAGGATCTAAACCATTTGTACATAGTGTTAATCAGCAACTTGCCAAAGATTCAACACAACTATTGGGAGAAGCATTAAAAAAAGATAAAAATACTGAAACTAATACTCGTACTATACCGAATGATGATAAAAATAACATTATTAAAGGTGTTCAATCCGATAAAGATTGGTTATCTGAGTATTCAAAAAGACTATGTGAACAAACATCTCCTATAATATGGGAATATCATAAAAGTGAAATTGAAAATGTAGAAAAAATAATAAGATTTTCGCTTTGGATTTTCACTGGAGTTACAATTTCAACATTTTTACTAGTAATACTATGTATTGTTTTAGATAAGAATTATAGTGCTGTTATAACGGGTGTTGTAGGCGCAGTAACTGATGCTATCCTTACAATAATTATCGGTATGTTTAACTCGACTTTGAAGTCAAAAAAGTCATATTTTGATGCAGAAAGTAGTTCTATCGCACTAAATAAAATGCTTCTAACATTACAGTCTATCTCTAACAATGAGAAAAAGGATGATATAATTGTAAACATACTTAATAAATTTTTCGAAATAGAATCGACCGATAAATAATGATATGTTTCCTACTCAATTATTTATAATTAACTTTCTAAACTGTTGCTAAGATAAAAATCTTAGCAGCAGTTTTTATACTAGTTAGTAGTTTGCTAAACATAATAACTTATTATATGAAAGTATCTTTTAGTATCAGAATGTATCGCAGTATTAATATTATGTAATGTTGATTTTTAGGGTACAAAAAACACCTGCTACTTTTGAAGCAACAAGTGTATGTAAACGGATTGAATTCTGTGGTGTAAGTGTGATATGATAAAAGGAGCATATAAATCGCGGCAAATAAAACCATTCATCATCCATGATAATTTCATTTTATCATTACCGTTCCTTTCAAACATAAATTTTTATTATTTAAACAGTGCAATCTCAAAAATATTATACTCTTTCAAAAACAAAAAATCAATTGATACAAAAAGAATGACAGCAGAGGATAACCTTGCCACCGAATTCACTAATTGAATAATATTTCATTATTGACGATTTCTCTAGCTATTGTTTCAATATTCCTCATCATCTGAAGCTATACGGATTTAAAATTGGGGATAAATATGACAGAAGTTGAAAAAAGGGCAAGAATTGAAATTTTGGAAATGCTAATTGAACACGAACTGAGTCTTGGCTACAAGGATTTTGATGTGGATTTTGTAGCTGAGTGTGATGAAGTATGTCTTGCACTTCAAGGGATAAAAATTGTACCTGAAGAAATTGAAAAAGGAAAGAACGAGTTGTTAAAACTGATGAGAGAAAAAAGTAAAGAGGTGAAAAATAGCAGTAACTAGAATACTTAAAATTCATAAAAGACCAAGGCTCGGTTCATTTGTAACATTGAAAGAACGAATCGAGTACGGATTAAATCCGATAAAGACCGATGAAACAAATCTTGTTTCATCTTTTGGCTGTGATAAAAATACAGCTGCCTCTGAATTTGCATTTTCACAAGCAAAATATTATTCACAAACAGGAAGAACACCCAAGAACGCTGTTCTTGCTTATCAAATTCGTCAATCGTTTAAACCGGGAGAAGTAACTCCCGAAGAAGCCAATGCAATAGGTTATGAGTTAGCTGAAAGATATTTAAAAGGCAAATTTGCTTTTGTTGTGGCTACTCACATCGATAAGGCTCACATTCATAATCACATTTATTTCAATTCGGTTTCGCTTGATTGCTCTCATAAACATCGTGACCGTAAACGTTCAGCAAAAGATGTTGCTAGATTAAGTGACTTGATTTGCATTGAGCATCAATTATCCACAATAACTAATCCGCAACACAGAAATACATCATATGTAAAATGGGAGGGATACACACCGTATCTCTCCCATCGTGATTTGTTGCGGAATGATATTGATGAAGTTATATCTATGATGCCAAAAGATTTTGATGCTTTTCTTTCACTTATGAAAGAACAAGATTATGAAATAAAGGTTGGCAAACACATTGCTTTCAAGATGAAAGAACAGAAAAAGTTTATCAGACTTCGTTCTCTTGGTGAAGGTTATTCGGAAGATGACATTCGGCTGAGAATTGCAGAGAAAAGAACTCATCCTTCAAAAACAAAGCAAAAAGAAAAAACAAGTTTGCTCATTGATGTTCAGAAAAAAATTGATGAAGGTAAAGGACAAGGCTATGCTAATTGGGCAAAGGTGTTTAACCTTAAACAAATGGCAAAAACCGTAATGTTTTTGCAAGAGAATAATTTTGAAAGCCTTGAAAAACTTTCATCTGATATTGATGGTATTTCATCAGAAATATCATGTATGAAAGCAGAAATAAAGAACTTGGAAACTCGATTAACAGAGCTTTCCACACTCAAAACGCAGATAATCAATTATGCTAAAACTCGTGAAGTTTTTGAACAATACAAGGCTTCTGGATATTCAAAGACTTTTCTCACAGAACATGAAGGAGAAATCATATTGCATCGTGCAGCAAAGAAAGCGTTTGATGAACTTGGAGTGAAGAAATTACCTTCAGTAAAATCTATAAATAAAGAGTTTGATGAGGTGTTAAGAAAGAAAAAAAGTTTGTACTCTCAATATCATTCATCAAACGAAAAGTACAGAGAAATGCTAAATCACAAAGCAAACATTCAATCAATTCTCGGTGTTTCTGTTTCTGAAAAAGATAACAAAAAAGAACAGGAACAATCGCATTAAAAGTAAACAGCCTCAAGGACATAAAAATCCTTGGGGCTGTCTTTTTTTATTTAGCTCCGTAGGAGCGTAGCTCGAAAAGAATTTGTAAAAATTACTTTTCGATTTGCAGGGGTTTGGGGAAGATGATTCACCAACAAGAAATCAAAAATTTTTTTGATTTGCAAGTGTGTATATACACTTGCCCTGCTTGCCAAATATTCCTCAACAGTTAATTTTATGAATAATCAATTGTTATATTTGTGCGTTTTTATTTCCAACATATCTTTTAAAATATCAACATGAGAAATTAAAAATGCAGTATCATTATCATAATTTTTCTTTGCGTTTTTATACTTTATTCTAAATATCAATCCAGTTTTCAATCTACCTTTTTTTCTTTCAAAGTCAAGGGCCAGTTTATAACAATCTAGCGTACGCTTGGGTAGATTTTGCTGTTTGTATATTTTAATAGCTTTTTTTAGATGTTTTCTTTGTAATAAATGTTGTCCTTTTTTATTAAAAACTTTGGCATACGACAAATAAACATCTCCCAGTTTTTCTTTAAATCCAAGAGTTTTACACAAAGAAAGTGCCTCATATAAATATGGCTTGGCTTCATCTGGCTTATTTATACTTATATAATATTCGCCAAGTTCTCGACAAGTATAACATATAGCATATTGATCCCCCATTTTCTTCTTCATGTTATAGCTCTTGAGCAAATAATCTATTGCTTGTGAAGGCTTTCCTGTTTTGTACTTCAGTTCACCGAAATCATTTAAGACATAGGAAATTCCTTTGTTATTATTACTCGCCTCAAATATCTTTTTGGATCTTTCTAAAAATGTATCTGCAGATTTGTAATCGTTCATGTACATAAAATTTCGTCCATAATTGTTGCAAACCCAGCCCAAGTGCTCATTTCCTTTATTATATTTCAAATAAAGCACACAATTGAAAAAAATGTCATCTGCTACATCATAAAAGCCTTGATCCTGATACAATCTTCCTAGTCTGTTTAAATAGAATAATGTTTCAGAGATATTTTCATTTTCTATGCAAATTGAAATGCATTTGTGTAAAGCATCAACCGATTTCTGCATTTTACCTTGACACTGATAAACACAAGATAGTTCTCCATAAGTAGAGGCTATTCCTTCATAATTTGATAGTTTTTCAAATCCTTTTAAACTTTCAAGAAGAGACACCTCACAAGAGCGAAGATCTCCCATTAAATAAAACACTCTGCCTAAATTGTATGAAGACCATAATTCGGCAATTTGATTATAACCATGTTGAAAAATCTCTTGGTCTTCATATATTTTTATTGCTTCATCGTAATTGCCGCTTCTTATATGCAATTCACCTAATCTATCATAAATATGACGTTCGTCAGAACACAACATTATTTTAGGCGAAAAGTAAGTATACACATCATATAAATGTGAGCTTTCTGAACACTTGCCTTGGAAATCAAGAGTTTTACCAAATAAATCTTTGTAGTACATAAGGGAATCATTTAAGTTATACTCTTTATATTTAAATAGACCTAAAGCTCCCAACGACGCTAACTCCAAATCGGGTTTTATATCTGGCAAATAATTTTTTATACACTCATAATATACTAATCCTTTTTCAAGGTCATTTGTCTTAATACACAAATAAAGTAGATTAATATAAATTGAAACATATAAATCATAGTCCTGATAGCTTTTCTCTTTAATCTTTTCAATTAATTCAGTATAAATAGATAAAGATTGTGAATAGTTCTTTTTTTCATAATATAAAAAGCCCATAAAGGCATTAAAAAATATCCATGTTTCAAAATTATCATCTGAAATTTTCTCTATTTGTTTTTTTATTAACTTAAGTGAAGAATCTGCATCTTTTTCTATAGTATAATCAAGTATACTATCATAATATGTTTTCCACAAAAAAATCTCATGCATGTTTTCATTGTCTTTTTTTAAGCATAAATCATTAAAAAGAAGCAGCAAATCTTTACACTCACTATATCTTTCCATATCATATGCCGCATGAAAAGTTTTACGCCAATCATTAATCTCATTTATTTTCAATCTAAAAAGCAATTTCTCTCTCAACACCATGCTTTTTTCAAATTTGTTTTTCAATTTAATATCCGATTCGTAATACATTGATATTATTTTATCAAAATCCATTGAACTTTTTTCCTTGGAAACAATTGATTCTCGAATATTCTTATCTATAAAATAATAATCAGTTTGGTTTTCATCTGATATAATTGTTTCTTTTGATATAAATGGTTTTGAAAGAAAGTTTGCAACGCAGTTAATTGCAGCATCATAAATACCCAAAGATTTTAAGCAAAAACTCAAAAGATCCAACGTGAAATACGTTGGTTCTGCACACAAGTAAAATAATTTTTTTTCAACATCATTTAAACTACTCTCAACAAGTGATAGAATTGAATTGTTTTCTTTCGACATCTTTTTCTCCCTCCTTAATTATATGTGCTTCTAAGCAGATTCTCATATTTGTTGGTTCTTTTTTATATAATTCATAATTTGTTTCTACGACCTCTTTGCTACGCTCAGTTCCTCCGCAATAATCATCACAGAAAGTTATCCAATCATCTATTTTATATTCATCCGGCATGTTGAACAGTTTTATTTCGTTGCTTGCTTCAATTTCATTTTTTAATTCTTCATTATTTGGACAAGCAAAAACAAAAAAACTTCTGTCACTTTTCTTTTGCAAAATGAAATTATTTATAACAAAAGAAGACAGGGTATCATTGCTTAGACATTCAATATGGTCTATAAATATAATGGTTTCCTTAGGAATTCTCTTGAAATCTTCAAAAAACTTTTGTGTAATTATAGATGTTGTGTTTTGCGTAAAGTTCATTCCAATATTACCTATAGATGATGAAATAAAATATGACTTAGCAATTTTTACAACGCTTTTATGTTGTTTAGTTGAAGATTCTTTTTGTTTTTTATATTTTCTAAATATGTTCTTTTTATTACAAGTAAATTCAATTTGATTACTAATATAATCTAGCAAATTTACTTCGTCTGAAAATTTATTAACTTGAAAGTTCAAGCGAACTCTAGGAAGATTGTGTTTTTCACAATATTCATATAAATAATTCATGGTGGTTGTCTTGCCTTTTCCGATTTTACCAGATAAACATATGCCCCTTTGAGAAAAATTCTTTTTCTTTGAAACCATGTTCAGAAAATTATTTTGTATTGTCTTGTTGTTAGTTATCATTGTCACCGCTTGTCTTACTCCCTATACATCCAATTTTTGAACCTATCACTGTATTTCCTGTTAACTCTACATTAGAACCAATTTCTTCTATTTCACTGACAATAACCTCATTATCCTTAATGACAGTAGCTGAGTTACTATTTTTCGGATTGTTTTTTTCTTTGAAAGTTATATTCTTTGTTTTAGAAAAAGAGATAGATTTAATTTTATCTATTATTTCAAGAAAAAAACTTCTTAAGTTTTTACTTACTATTAATAAAAGCAACAAAACAACAATCAATATAACTACAGCAAGAAACACATAGAAGTATTGGCTTTCAATAAGTTTAGATATTATTTCATTGAACTTCATGAAAAAATAACCTCCTTGTATAATAGCGAACAATATTTGTTTCAAAAATCGACATTATTCGCTCTTGAATAGGTAAAACAGGGCAGCTGACATGACAACTGCCCATTTGAATTAGATATACCAGAAATATCCCCACAAGAATAAAATTATAAACCATTGGAAAATATGATACTCGGAAGTTATGAATATTGTCATTTTTCGATTGTTTTCCAAGTATATATATACTTTTGCTTCGCCTGTACCTGTGGCATATATTTCTCTGTCTGATTTGTTTACTGTAACAACATCTTCATTAGAGGAATACACCGATATGATTTCAGAGTTTATCGGAACCTTTAATTCATCAAAAGATAATGTTCCTTTGTAATATATATCTTCATAAACGGTCCATTTAATCGGCAGAGAGGATTCATCACTTTGAAACTTTCCTGCTTCATAAGCAACGGCTCTCACGCTTGTGACACCATTTGTACTTATTGGAGAACTGTAAACAGAGGATTCTCCTACTATAGGTTTACTCCCGTCTGTTGTGTAGTATATCTTTGCCTTTGAAGATGAAGAAGTGATGGCTATATTTCCATCTGAATTAAAGCTGATTTTCGGAGTAGCAGTTTTGCCTATTGACATAAAAGTTTCACAGTTCAATACACCTGTTCCGTATTTCGTATTCCATCCGGTGGGAGTGTTGACTGATGCTTTGAGAATATCGGTTATTTCATAACTTGTAATACCCGGGTATACCAGCTTCAATGTTGCAACGGCAGAGGAAACGAAAGGAGCTGCCATTGATGT
>JAZNWH010000050.1:0-10825 GCA_045593265.1 Clostridia bacterium
CAAAGAATCAAACAACATACCTAAAATATGTTTGGGATTTCTGACAGCAAATGAGATGTTGGACAAATATTTAGGTGTGATGTGAAGAAACTACGAGGTTAAGCAAAGTTTTGTTTAATGCTATGTAGAACATTATATCAAAGTTTCGTTGTCAAGGTAAGACTGCATAGCAGTTCTACCTTGACAAGGTCAAATTGGAGCATAACTTTTTATTTTTAAGAAAGTGTCATCCATCATTGATAATTGTACAATTATTTCTAAAAGTAAACTGTTATTATGTTGATTTCAAAGAAAAAATGTGATATAATTATTTTGATTTATTTATGATTACATATAAAGAATTTTCAAGAGGAATTTATTATGAAAAAAATCAATAAGTTTTTGTTTTGTTTTGTATTTATGATAAGTATATGCATTACTTCAACTTCCTGTAATAAAGATGCAGAAGCTGTAGATGTTTGGTCTGAGGCAATTTATACTGAGGATACCGAGTTTGGTAATGGTGAGAAAACTGTTATATTAGAGGTTGTTGCTTTAGATAAGTCTGTTACATTTACTATACATTCTGATAAAGATACATTAGGCGAAGCTTTGATTGAACATAATTTAATTGAAGGTGAGCAAGGTGCTTATGGATTGTATGTAAAAAAAGTGAATGGAATTACTGCTGATTATGATAAAGATCAAAGTTATTGGGGGTTCAATAAAGACGGAGAAGGTATGATTACCGGTGTAGACGGAACTACTTTTAAAGACGGAGAACACTTTGAATTAGTTTATACTAAATAAATACTTGAATATAATAATACAGGATTTATTATTAAGTTTCGGAGGAGAGTTATGAACTATATAGATTATTTTGAATCTATTAAAGATAAAAAAGTAGCTGTTGTTGGAATAGGAGTCAGCAATACACCGTTAATTAAAATGCTTGTTGGATACGGTGTTAAGGTGTCTGCTTTTGATAAAAATCCAAATAAAATCGATTTGATTGATGAACTCAATTCATTAGGTGTTGAAACTTTTTTTGGAAGTGATTATCTTGAACATTTTGATCATGATATAATATTTAAAAGCCCCGGCATACGTGATGACATTCCTCAATTTAAACAAGCGAAAGAACAAGGAACAATTATTACTTCTGAAATGGAAGTGTTTTTGAAGTTGTGTCCGTGTGAGATTTTTGCTGTAACCGGTAGTGATGGGAAAACTACTACGACTACATTAATTTATGAGCTTATGAAAACGCAGGGATATAATTGTCATTTGGGTGGCAATATTGGTAAACCACTATTGCCGGAGATTGCAAATATCAAAGAGAATGATAAGGTGGTATTAGAACTATCGAGTTTTCAGTTAATGACAATAAATAAGTCTCCTCATATAAGTGTTATAACTAACTTATCACCAAATCACCTTGATTGGCATACAGGGATGGATGAATATCTTGAGTCGAAGAAAAACATTTTCAAATATCAGAATAACAATGATATTTTAGTAACAAATGCAGATAATGATATTACAAAACAGTTGTATCAGGAAGCACCGGGAATGGTTAGGCAATTTTCACGATTGGACAACAAGTTTGATTTGTGTATTAAAAACGACAGTATATATTATGGCGAAAAACATATTGTTGATATGGTTGATATATTATTACCGGGTCTTCATAATGTTGAAAACTATATGGCGGCTATAGGTGCTGTTATTGATTATGTGGACATTGAAACAATTAGACAAGTTGCATCTACATTTTCGAAAATACCTCACAGAATTGAATTTGTTCGTGAACTCAATGGTGTAAAATATTACAATGATTCTATTGCATCAAGTCCGTCGCGTTCTATTGCTGGATTAAAATCTTTTAATCAAAAAGTGATTTTAATTGCGGGTGGATATGATAAAAATTTAGAATATGACGTATTAGGACCTGTTATTTGTGAAAAAGTAAAAAAATTAGTTCTCGTGGGTAAAACTTCTGACAAAATCAAAGCGAGTGTCGAAAAATGTGCTGTTAATGGCTCATTTCTTCCTGAAATCGTAAAAGTATCTAAATTTGATGAAGCTATATTTGAAGCGAAGGATGGGGCTGTTAGCGGAGATGTAGTTATTTTAAGTCCTGCAAGTGCAAGCTTTGATATGTTTGATAATTTTGAGCATAGAGGAAATGTTTTCAAGGAACTGGTAAATAAGCTTTAGGAGCATATAATGAATATTGATTTACTGAAAAATTTATGTACAACTTATGGGGTGTCGGGCAGGGAACAAGCAATATGTCGTTTGATATCCGATTATATGAAGAACATTGCTGACAAAGTAGAAATTGACGGACTTGGTAATATCATATGTACCAAGTTCGGTAAAAGCGATAAGTCTGTTATTCTTGACGCTCATATTGATTCTGTGGGCTTTGTTATAAATAAAATTTACGAAAACGGATTTGCTTCTTTTTCTTCAGTTGGTGGGATAGATGACAGAATTCTTCCTGCACAGGAAGTGGTTATTCATGGAAAAAAAGATATTAATGGAATTATTACATCAAAACCACCACATCTTACAAAGACTGATGAAAAAGAAATTAACAGTGATAAATTATTCATCGATACCGGAATTAATGAAAATATTGATGAAATTATAACTGTTGGAGATTTAGTTTCTTTTAAAAGCAGTTTTGAAATTTTAAACAAGTATGTTTCTGCAACATCTTTAGATAACAGAGCAGGCGTTGCAGCAATAATTGAAGTTTTTTCTCAATTTAAGGATTTAGAATTACCATATAATTTAATAGCTGTATTTTCAACCCGTGAAGAAATTGGACTTAAAGGTGCATATTATCAAAAACAAAAAAGCAACTTAGCAATAGTAATTGATGTTACACATGGTAAAACGCCTGATGAAAACAGAGATTTAGCTTTTAGATGTTCCAAAGGTGTCGCTTTTGGCTATGGACCTAATATAGATAAGTATTATTTTAATCTTTTGAAGAGTTCTGCAGATAAACATAATATATCATATCAGCTTGAGATACTTGAAGGAAGTTCAGGTACAAATGCCTGGGCATATCAAACTCTGAATGGGGGTATTCCATGCCTGTTACTTTCTTTCCCATTGAAATATATGCATACTCCCGTTGAATGTATAAGTATTTTTGATTATGATAACATGATTGAACATTTAACAACATTTTTGAAAAATATTGATTTGAAATATTTAAAAAGTACTAATCTGGAATTTATAGGTGATAGAATTGGATAATTTTCTTAAGCAGCTTAGTGATTTACAAGGTGTATCAGGTAATGAAGAAAATATTATTTCTTATATAGTAAAATATGCAAAACAATATACAAATGATATAAAAACTGATTGTATGAATAATTTGTACATCTGTCGTGATGGTTTTGGCGATAAGAGAAAAAGTATTATGTTATGTGCACATATGGATGAAGTGGGCTTTATAGTTTCCTCTATCACTGAAGATGGTTATCTGAAATTCAGGATTGTTGGTGGTATAGATACTTCAGTTTTACTTGCACGAAGAGTGTTAATTGGCGAAAATCAGGTTAAAGGCGTTATTGGAATTAAAGCTGTACATCTTAGTGAGAAGAATGAAAGAAATGTAAAAGTTTCTGATGAAGATATGTATATTGACATTGGAGTGGATTCTTTTGAAGAAGCAAATAATCTTATAAATATTGGTGATTATGTAAATTTTGATATCCAAGCAGATGATTTTGGTGATTTGATAAAAGGAAAAGCTTTTGATGACCGTATTGGTTGTTACATTCTCTGCAAGCTTATGGAAAAACAATACTATGATAATATAATATACTGTTTTACTGTTCAGGAGGAAACGGGGTTAAGAGGAGCTTCTGTTGCAGCGTATAATATCAAAGCAGATTGTTGCTATGTTATAGAATCTACTACTTGTCTTGATTTTCCAAAGGTTGGCACAGAAAAAAGAGTAACCAAAATAGGTTGTGGGCCTGCAATTACTATTGTCGACAGGACAACTTATCCGGATAAAAGCATCGCTGAAAACTTTATGGCAAATTGTGATAAAATTCAATTTAAGCAACTTGCAAGTGGTGGTAATGATGCAGGGACTATACATCTAAATGGTATAAAAACTGCCTCTGTATCAATTCCGTCAAGGTATATTCATTCACCTGTAAGTGTGGTATCTTATAAGGATATTGAGCTTTGTATAGAGACATTTGATAAGATTCTTACTAAAGGAGTTGATAATTTTGACTGATATGTTAAGTAGTATTCCTGCACCATCAGGAAATGAAGAGATTTTAAAAAAATTCCTAAAAAAATTAATCAAAACTGAAACTTATGAGGATTCTCTAGGTAATCTTATAGTTCATAAAAAAAGTAATGGCAAAAAATTTATGGTTATCTGTGGAATAGATGAAGATTCTCTTGTGGTTTTAAGTCAGGATAAGGACAAGCTTTATTTTAATCACATAGGAGACAAAAATTTATTTCCGGGTACAGGTGTAAGTGTTGGAGGAAATGAGGGCTATATTTTTTCTGATAACGAGGACAAACCTTTAGAAAGTCAATATATTAAGCTTACCTCTGGTGAGAATATAGAAATTGGTACTCCGGGAGTTGTATCAAGTGAATATTTTGATAATGATGAATATATAAAAGGTAACAGAATCGGGAAAATATGTGTTATAAATGAGATGGTCAATCTTGCTAATAATTATGACGGGGATTATGATTTATATATTGTCTTTGAGGTGCAAAGTTTGTTTAATCATAAGGGAGCTATAGTTGCGTCAAATGATATTTTACCCGAATATATTATTGCTTTTGAGGAGATTGAACATTCTGACGATAAAATATCTTTGATTAAGGCTTCAAAGGGACATATTTCTTCTCAGTTTACTCAATCTTTTTTTGAAAATGCAGATTTAGAAAGTTTTGTTGATACAAAAATGCAGACAACAGCAACTTTTACTAAAAATTCAGATATAGCAGTCTTAGGGGTGCCCGTTAAATTTTTAAAATGTGCATCGTCCTATATATTTAGAGATACAAAAGAACATATTTCAAAAATATTTAATACAATTTTTTAAGTGAGGTATACACATGATAGAGTTAATTAACAGCGGTTGCTACCTTTTAGATGGCAAAGAATTAAGTGATAAGAGCAATGTGAAATCTGAAGAAGCAAGAAAAAATACTATTGCTTATTCTATTTTGAATGCACACAACACATCTGAAAATATGGACAAGCTTAAAATTAAGTTTGATGCAATGGCATCCCATGACATTACTTATGTAGGTATTATCCAGACAGCGCGTGCAAGTGGACTTGAAAAATTTCCAATTCCTTATGTGCTTACTAATTGCCATAACAGTCTTTGTGCAGTTGGAGGAACTATAAACGAAGATGACCATATGTTTGGTCTTTCAGCTGCGGTTAAATACGGTGGCATATATGTTCCTGCACATCAGGCAGTAATTCATCAATATATGAGAGAGATGATGTCAGGTTGCGGTAAAATGATTTTAGGTTCTGACAGCCATACCCGTTATGGTGCATTAGGTACTATGGCAATTGGTGAAGGTGGTCCTGAATTAGTAAAACAGCTTTTGGAAAAAACTTATGATATTGATATGCCTGATGTTGTTGCTATATATTTTGAAGGCGAACCTATGCCGGGTGTAGGTCCTCAGGACGTTGCTCTTGCAATTATCGGTGCTGTTTTCGAAAATGGTTTTGTTAAAAATTCCGTAATGGAATTTGTAGGTCCTGGAATAAAAAATCTTCCTGTTGAATTTCGTAACGGAATAGATGTAATGACAACGGAAACTACTTGTCTTTCTTCTATATGGGTTACCGATGATAAAACTAAGGAATACTTCCAGGAGCATGGAAGGAAGGAAGCATATTCTGAACTTAAACCCGGAGATGTTGCTTACTATGACAGGGCCATAAAAATTAATCTTTCTAAAGTTGTACCAATGATAGCTATGCCGTTTCATCCAAGTAATGTATTTAAAATTAAGGATGTTGTTGAAAATCCAGGCGATATTCTCAGAATTGTTGAAAAGAATGCGGCACAACAACTTGATATGAGTAATCTTGATTTTAATCTTACTGACAAAATTATCGATGGAAAGTTACATGTTGAACAGGGAATAATTGCAGGCTGTGCCGGTGGTACATATGACAATCTTTGTGCTGCGGCTGATATATTAAAAGGCAAATCAATTGGCAATGGTGAGTTTGCAATGAGTGTTTATCCTGCCAGTCAGCCTGTATATATCAATCTTGCTGAAAATGGCATAATCTCAGAACTTATGCAAACAGGTGTTACTGTAAAAACAGCTTTTTGTGGACCTTGCTTCGGTGCGGGAGATGTTCCTGCAAACAACGGACTTTCAATTCGTCATTCTACCAGAAATTTCCCAAATCGTGAGGGTTCTAAACCGGGTAACGGACAAATTGCTTCAGTTGCTCTTATGGATGCACGTTCAATTGCTGCTACAGCTGCTAACAAAGGTGTACTTACTCCTGCAACTGATTTAGATGTTCAATACAATACACCAAAAGCTAAATTCGATGATACTGTATACAAAAACCGTGTATATAATGGTTTTGGTAATGCTAAAGAGAATGAAAACCTCAAATTCGGACCTAATATTGCTGATTGGCCTGAAATGAGTCCTCTTACTGATAATTTACTTTTAAAGGTTGTATGTGTTATTAATGACCCTGTTACTACAACTGATGAATTGATACCATCAGGCGAAACATCGTCTTATCGTTCTAATCCATTAAAATTGTCTGAATTTGCTTTATCAAGAAAGGCTCCATATTATGTAGGTGAGGCTAAAAAAATTCAAGTTGCTGAAAAAGCTCGTATAAATGCTCAAAAACCTGATGTTGCAGTCGAAGAATTAAAGGAAATATATGAGAAATTATCTGTGTATGGAGTAAGCGAAACAAATACAGGTATAGGCAGTGTTGTGTTTGCAGTTAAGCCGGGAGATGGTTCTGCAAGAGAACAGGCTGCATCATGTCAGAAAGTTTTGGGTGGTTGGGCTAACATTGCAAGAGAATATGCAACAAAAAGATACAGAAGTAATCTTATTAACTGGGGAATGTTGCCATTTATATCCGAAAAGGATACATTTAGTGAAGGTCAGTACATTTTCATTAAAGATGTAAGAAAGACTATCATCAATAAAGAAAATGAATTTAAAGCTATTATTGTAAATGAAAATAAAGAAATTACACTTAAAATTTCCGACATGACTGATGATGAAAGAGATATAATACTTTCAGGATGTCTGATAAACTATTATAAATCACATAAGGAGAATTGATGTGGGGTTTTATGCAGTTACAGTTGAAAAATTAATTGAAGAATTCAGGAAAATGCCAGGAATAGGGTATAAGTCTGCTCAAAGACTTGCTTTCTATGTTCTTGGGTTATCTAAATCCAAAGCTGATAATCTTGTTAACGTAATTAATGAAGCTAAGGAGAAAATCGGATATTGTAAAGTTTGCTGTAATCTTACAGATTCTGACCCTTGTGATATTTGCGAAGATACAACAAGAGATAAAAGCATAATTTGTGTTGTTGAATCTCCGACAGATGTAGTAGCTTTAGAAAAAACCCGTGAGTATAAAGGTTTATATCATGTGCTTCATGGTGTAATTTCTCCGATGGATGGAATTAAGCCTGATGATTTGAAAATCCGTGAACTTTTACTAAGGCTTTCAGATAACACGGTAAAAGAAGTGATTGTTGCCACTAATCCTAACATTGAAGGAGAAGCAACTGCAACATATCTTGCAAGATTAATTACCCCCATGGGTGTTAAAGTAACCCGAATTGCAAAGGGCGTTCCTGTAGGTGGGGATATTGAATATGCCGATGAAATCACATTAGTCAAATCCCTTGAAAACAGAGTGGAAATGTAGGTGAAAGTATGGGACATATTAATTCTGTATCAGATATTAAAAAGATTATGTCTGACAATAATTTGATTTTCCATAAAGGACTTGGTCAAAATTTTCTGTTTAATGAACATTATCTGGATGCAATTGTCAGTTGTGGTGATATAACAAAAGAAGATGTTGTTATTGAGATTGGTCCGGGATTAGGTGTTCTCACAACAAGATTAGCTGAAAAGGCTAAAAAAGTTATTGCTGTTGAAATTGACAGCAATATTGTGCCTGTGCTTAGTAGCATAACACGGGAATATAACAATATCGAAATTATCAATGCAGATGTTATGAAGCTGGATTTAAATACATTGATTGATAATGAATCACATGTTAAGGTTGTTGCTAATCTTCCATATTATATAACAACACCTATTATAATGAAATTATTAGAGGATAAACTCAATATAGAATCTATCGTTATTATGATACAGAAAGAGGTAGCACAAAGACTTGTAGCTGCACCGGGTACAAAAGATTATGGTGCTATTACTCTCGCTGTAGGTTATTATACAACATCCGAAATAAAGCTTTTAGTACCTGCTTCTGCTTTTGTTCCAGCACCTAAAGTTGAATCTGCAGTAGTGAAAATGAATATTATAGATTCAAAATTAAATGTTGTGGATGAAAAATTTATGTTCAGCATTATAAAAGCTGCATTCGGGCAGAGAAGAAAAACTTTTGTTAACGCAGTTAATTCATATTTAAAAATAGATAAAGCTGTTATAACAGAAGCGCTTCTTACATGTGGTTTTAATGAAAAAGCAAGAGGGGAAACTTTTGACTTGGAAGATTTTGCAAAAATTTCAAATTTTTTAATAAAAAATAAAGGAAATAAAGAAATAATATAGAATTTAAGAATTAGGGAAATTTTGATTAATATTTAAGGAGGTAATCTTTATGACAAATAATAAAGTTGTTCTTGATTGGCTTAGAGAAATGACTGATATGACTAAACCTGATCAGGTTGTTTGGATTGATGGTTCTGAGGCTCAGCTTGAAGCATTAAGAGCTGAAGCTGTATCCACAGGAGAAATGATTAGATTAAATCAGGAAAAACTTCCTGGTTGCTATTATCACAGAACAGCAGAAAATGATGTTGCACGTGTAGAGGATAGAACTTTTATATGTACACCAACAAAAGAAGAAGCAGGTCCTATTAATAATTGGATGGCTCCTGATGAAATGTATGCAAAACTTAAGAAACTCTATGCAGGCTCTATGATTGGAAGAACTATGTATGTAATTCCTTATTCAATGGGTCCTGTTGGTTCACCATTTTCAAAAATTGGTATTGAACTTACAGACAGTATTTACGTTGTTTTGAATATGGCTATTATGACAAGGGTTGGCAAAGCTGTCATTGACGCTTTAGGTGATGCTGCTGATTTTGTTAAGTGTCTTCACGCTAAAAAAGATGTTAACCCTGAAGAAAGATATATTGTTCAGTTCCCACAGGATTCTACAATATGGTCAATCAACTCAGCATATGGTGGTAACGTTCTTTTAGGTAAGAAGTGTTTTGCATTAAGAATTGCTTCATATCTTGGTATGAAAGAAGGTTGGATGGCAGAACATATGCTTATCCTTGGTCTTGAAAATCCACAAGGTGAAGTTAAATATATCTGTGCTGCTTTTCCATCTGCTTGTGGAAAGACAAATCTTGCTATGCTTATTCCACCTGAGTATCTTAAGAAAAAAGGTTATAAGGTTTGGACTGTAGGCGATGATATTTCATGGCTCAGAATAGGAAAAGACGGAAGACTTTATGCTATTAATCCAGAAGCAGGTTTCTTCGGCGTAGCACCTGGAACAAGTGAAAAGACAAACTTTAATGCACTTGCTGCAACAAAGAAAAATACTATTTTTACTAATGTTGCTATTAACAATGATGATAATACCGTTTGGTGGGAAGGTCTTGATAAGAATCCTCCTGAAAACTGCACAGAATGGACAGGAAAACAGGTTAATGGTAAAACTTATGAAGGTAAACTTGCTCATCCAAATTCAAGATTTACAGCTCCAGCAGTAAATTGCCCATGTATTTCAAGTGAATTTGAAAATCCGGAAGGTGTTCCGATTTCTGCGATCGTATTTGGTGGCAGAAGAGCAAAAACTGCTCCATTAGTTTATCAGGCTCGTGATTGGAATCACGGTGTGTTTGTTGGTGCTACTATGGCATCAGAAACAACTGCTGCAGCTGCCGGTGCTGTTGGTGTTGTAAGACGTGATCCTATGGCTATGAAGCCTTTCGTAGGTTACAACATGGCTGATTATTTTGCTCATTGGCTTGAAATGGGCACAAAAATGGATCCTGAAAAAGCTCCTAAGATTTTCCACGTTAACTGGTTCAGACAGGATGAAGAAGGTAACTTTATGTGGCCTGGTTTCGGCGACAACATGAGAGTTCTTCTTTGGATTCTTGACAGATGTGAAGGTAAAGCTGATGCTGTTGACAGTCCTATTGGTTATCTTCCTACAGAAGGTGCGATAGATACAACTGATCTTGATATTACACCTGAAGTTCTTAAGGAATTATTAAGTGTTGATAAGGATGTATGGATGGAAGATGTAAAAGACCAGAAAGAGTATTTCGCTCAGTTTGGCGACAGACTTCCTGCTGAAATTTCTAAACAGCTTGAAACTCTTGAATCAAATCTTAAATAATTTTAAAGTTGCGGATAAAATTATCCGCAACTTTTTTTAAAAATGTTGTGATACAATTGATGGGTGACAAATAAAAAGGAAAATGAACTCCAAATATGATATAATGTTAATGACCAAAAAAACATGTATCAAAAAGGAGACATTTTCCTATGAGTATTTTAACATCAGAAGCAAGGTTTCGTC
>JAZNWH010000051.1:0-23860 GCA_045593265.1 Clostridia bacterium
CGAACCTAAAGCAAGATAAAATTGTTGCTTTTTCAAGGCGGCAGGTCGCAGTAATACTTTCGTATTATAAGACCGACAACGATGAAAAACAGCTATTTTACTTGATTTAGGCGAGTTCGGATACTAACGCAACTGCTTAGGAGGAACACAGAACGAAAATGAATCTTAAGGACTTTTATTATGATTTGCCTCAGGAAAAAATAGCACAAACTCCCCTTAAGGACAGAAGTTCATCAAAGCTGATGGTTTTAAACAGAGCAGCAAAAACACTTGAACACAAGCAGTTTTCTGATATAATTGATTATTTGGAAAAAGGGGACTGTCTTGTTGTTAATAATACAAGGGTAATTCCTGCAAGACTGTTTGGTATAAAAGAGGAAACAGGAGCACATATTGAGTTTTTGCTCTTGAAAAGAGTTACGGATAAAACCTGGACAGCTATGGCAAAACCCGGCAAGAGAGCAAAAGTTGGTTCTGTTATTACTTTTGGTGATGGGGAACTTAAATGTCGTGTAGATAAAGATTTAGATGATGGTTTAAAAGAAATTACATTCATTTATGATGGAATTTTTGAAGAGGTTCTTGACAGACTTGGACAGATGCCTCTTCCACCTTACATTACTGAAAAATTAGAGGATGCTGAAAGGTATCAGACAGTTTATTCAAAGCACCGTGGTTCTGCAGCAGCACCTACAGCAGGTTTGCACTTTACGCCTGAGCTTTTAAAGAAAATTGAGGATAAAGGTGTTAGAATTGCTTACCTTACTCTTCATGTAGGAATAGGTACTTTCCGACCCGTTAAGGTTGAAAACATTCTTGAACATAAGATGCATTCGGAGTTTTATATTCTTGATGAGGAAAACTGTAATATCATAAACGAAACTAAAAAAAGTGGTGGCAGAATAATTTCTGTGGGTACAACCTCCACAAGAACACTCGAAACTGTTGCTGACGAAAAAGGCTTTTTGAAGCCAACAAGCGGATGGACGGATATATTTATTTATCCGGGATATAAGTTTAAAACAGTTGATGCGTTAATAACTAATTTCCATCTTCCTGAATCTACTCTTTTAATGCTTGTCAGTGCATTTTATGAGAGAGAAGAAATTCTTAAAGCTTATAAAGAAGCAGTAGAAAGCAATTATCGTTTTTTCTCTTTTGGAGATGCGATGTTCATTCAATGATGAAATCATTGAATGAACAAGCAAAGAGGTATGATAGATTTATACGATAATGTTTTCGTAAGGTAGTACGATGGTAAGATGACTGACGTAAATCGGAGGAATAAATGTTTGAATTACTAAAAACGGAATCAGCTGCAAGACGAGGTGTCTTTCATACTGTTCATGGGGATATACAGACACCTGTATTTATGAATGTAGGAACTTCGGCAGCTATCAAAGGGGGAGTTTCGACCCGTGATCTTGAGAAAATAGGTTGTCAGGTTGAGCTTTCCAATACCTATCATCTTCATGTACGCCCGGGAGATGAACTGATAAGGAAAATGGGCGGCATACATAAGTTTATGAACTGGCAAAGACCTGTTTTGACCGACAGTGGTGGTTTTCAGGTATTTTCCCTTGCCAAATTAAGGGGCATAACTGAAGAAGGTGTAACTTTTTCATCACATATAGACGGAAGAAAAATTTTTATGTCTCCTGAAATAAGCATGCAGATTCAATCGAACCTTGCGTCTACTATTGCAATGGCGTTTGATGAGTGTGTGGAAAATCCTGCAACATACTCCTATGCTAAAAATTCTTCCCTTATGACAGTACGTTGGCTTGAGCGTTGTAAAAAAGAAATGCAAAGACTTAATGGTCTTGAGGATACTATAAATAAAAAACAAATGCTTTTCGGCATTAATCAGGGTTGTACTTTTGATGACCTTAGAATTGAAAATATGAAAATGATTGCCGATATGGACCTTGACGGGTATGCAATAGGTGGACTTGCGGTAGGAGAGCCTGCGGAGGTTATGTATCGTGTTATTGAAGCGGTTGAACCTTACGCACCTAAAAATAAGCCAAGATATCTTATGGGTGTAGGTACGCCTGCAAATATTTTAGAGGGTGTAAGGCGTGGTATTGACTTTTTTGATTGCGTAATGCCCTCGAGAAATGCCCGACACGGATATATTTTTACATCAAACGGCATAATTAATATTAAGAATGAAAAATATGCCTTTGACGAAAATCCCTTTGACGAAAACTGCGATTGCGAAGCATGTCGAAACTATTCCCGTTCATACATAAGGCATCTTATAAAAGCAAATGAAATGCTGGGAATGAGACTTTGTGTGCTTCATAATCTGAGATTTTACAATAATTTAATGGAACGCATCAGAGATGCACTTGATAAAAATTGTTTTGAAACCTTCTATAAGGAAAATATAGATTTAGTTCAAAAAAGATTATAATATAGCCTTAACAACCAACATTAAAGACGGTTTTAAAATATAAATTTAGCCTCATACTTTGTTAAAATACTCGGAAATATTAATCATATTTCCTACGCTTTTGCCTTATCTGAGACCAAATTTATTATTTTAAAACTCCGTAGGACCTCAAAAGGAGGAATTTTTGAGCAGTTTTTGGTGCGGAGGACGAAGGAAGGCTACCGCCTTTTGAGAACAACAAGCCAAAATATGCCGAAAATTCACCGTTTGAGGCATCTTCAAGGTTGGGGGTTAAGGCTCTACAGAAAGGACGAGGAAAAATGAATTTTAAAGTTGGTATCATTGGAGCAACAGGTATGGTGGGACAGAGATTTATAACTCTTCTTGAAAACCATCCATGGTTCCATATTGAGCTTTTGGCGGCATCAGGCAGAAGCGCAGGAAAAACCTATGAAGAGGCTGTAGGAGAAAAGTGGGCAATGACAACTCCTATTCCTGAAAAAGTTAAAAATATGGTTGTTTATGATGCAACTGCCGATATGAAGGAAATAGCAAAAAAAGTTGACTTTGTATTCTGTGCAGTAAACATGAAAAAAGATGAAATCAAGGCACTTGAAGAAGCTTACGCTAAAGAAGAATGTCCTGTAATTTCAAACAACTCTGCACACAGAGGAACAGAAGATGTTCCGATGATTATTCCTGAAATCAACCCCGACCATGCAGAGGTTATTAAAGCTCAAAGAGAAAGACTCGGAACAAAGAGAGGTTTCATTGCAGTAAAATCAAACTGCTCACTTCAGAGCTATGTTCCTGCAATCCATCCTTTGATGCAGTTCGGTGTTGAAAAAGTTTTAGCTTGTACATATCAGGCTATTTCAGGAGCAGGTAAAACCTTTGAAACATTTCCTGAAATTGTTGATAACGTTATTCCTTACATCGGTGGAGAAGAAGAAAAGAGTGAAAAGGAACCTCTTAAAATTTGGGGTGAATTAAAAGACGGTAAGATTGTTAATGCATCAAGCCCGTTAATTACAGCTCAGTGTTTCCGTGTTCCTGTTTCAGACGGACATACAGCAGCAGTATTTGTTTCATTTAAGAATAAGCCTTCCAAGGAAGAAATACTTAAGATATGGAAAGAATATAAGGGTGCTCCTCAGGAACTTGAGCTTCCTTCAGCTCCTAAGCAGTTCTTACAGTATTTTGAAGAGGATAACAGACCTCAGGCAAAGCTTGACCGTAATCTTGAAAAAGGTATGAGTGTATCTGTAGGCAGACTCCGTGAGGATAATATGTTTGACTATAAGTTTGCGTGTCTTTCACATAACACATTAAGAGGTGCTGCAGGCGGTGCTGTATTAATGGCTGAATTACTTGCTAAAAAAGGTTATATGGACTAATTATACGGACAAAATCGGTATATCGTTTTTGCGATATAACCGATTTTGACATTTATAATATTTAACACAAAGGATTGAACAAAAATGATTAAATGTATCATAAGTGGTTGCAACGGGAAAATGGGCTCAGTTGTAACCAAGACAGCGTTTGAAGATGAAAGCATTGAAATCGTTGCAGGATTTGATATTAATACTGAGAAAAAGTATGGTTACGATGTTTTTGCAGAACCTGCAGATTTTAAAGGAGAAGCAGATGTAATTATTGATTTTTCCCATCCTGCTATGTTTGATAAGATTCTCGATTTTGCTGTTGCTACAAAAACTGCTGTAGTTTTCTGTACAACAGGTCTTTCGGATGAACAGAAGGCAAGAATGGTTGAAGAATCAAAAAACACAGCCATATTCTTTTCAGCTAATATGTCATTAGGTGTAAATCTTCTTATGGATCTGGTAAGCCGTGCCGCAAAAATTCTGGAAAATAATTTTGATATAGAAATTATTGAGAAACATCATAACAAGAAAATTGACGCACCAAGTGGAACTGCTCTTGCTATTGCTGATACTATAAATGAAGCACTCGAAAACAAAAAAAGTTATGTGTATGATCGCCATGCAGTAAGAAAACAGCGTTCAAAAAATGAACTTGGGCTTCATGCAGTAAGAGGTGGTACCATTGTAGGAGAACATGATGTAATATTTGCAGGACTTGATGAAATTATTGAAATTAAACATACTGCAATGTCAAAAGATGTTTTTGCAGTAGGTGCTATATCTGCAGCAAAATTTATGGCAGATAAAAAAAGTGGTATGTATTCGATGAAAGATATTGTTAATGAATAACTGATTTTGTATTATTTTTAGGGGGAAAAAATGAAAGTAGCGATTTTGGCACCCTTACCACCACCAGCAGGGGGTATCGGAGCTTGGATGAAGAGAATGCTTAACGCAAAACTCAAGAATGGTTGGGAAATAGTTCATGTTGATGAAAGCCTGATAGGAAAAAGAACTATTTTCGGGAATTCAAAACGAAGATTTTCAGAAGAGTTTAAACGAAACATAAAAATCTGGAGTTCCTTAAGACGTGCTTTGAAAGATCCCGAAGTTAAAGTTGTACATTCTTGTATTCCATCGGCAACTTTTGGTATGATGCGTGAATATGTTTGCGCTTTGATTACTAAAATGCACAGGAGAAAATTTATTATTCACTACAGATGTACCACAACAAATATGACCAAAGGTAAGCTTGGTTATTTTATGTTCAAAAAACTTACTGATATTTCGGATTTCGCTATGGTTCTTAATGATGAATCAAAAATGATGGTTGAAAAGTATTCCCAAACAAAAGTGCGGATAATTCCTAATTTTGTAGAATCCGATTCAGTAATTGAAAAAGGAACTAAGGAATTTTCAGATATTGTTAAAACAGTATTGTATGTTGGCGGAGTTATAGAAAGAAAAGGATGTTTCCATATTCTTGATGTGGCAAAGCACTTTCCTGATATTGAATTTCGCCTGGCAGGAAGTGTAGGAGCATTATTCGATGAAATTCCTGAAAATTTCAAGTTGTTAGGCGAAAAGTCCAAGCAGGAAGTCTCTCAGGAAATGAAGAATGCAGATGTTTTTATTTTTCCTACATATTTTCCCGGCGAAGGGTTTTCGAATGCATTGGCAGAAGCTATGGCAAAAGGACTTCCGTGTATTACAACAAAGTGGGCAGCGAATTATGATATGATTGAGGATAAAGGTGGAATTACAGTTCCGGTTAAAGATTCTCAGGCATTAATCGAGGCTTTGGAGAAAATTAAAGACGACAAGAGCCTGAGACAAGCTATGTCAGATTTTAATATTGATAAGGTAAATACATATTATACAGACAAAGCCGTGCTTGAGCAGTATGTCGATGTTTATGAAAGTTTGCTTTAAATTCGCATATCAAGTAAAAAGGTTTTTATAACCTTTTTACTTGATATTTTTTGTATATAATGGTAAAATGAGTTTGCAAAGCAAACTCAATGAATTGCCTTCGGAATGAATTGAAATCAAAGATTTCATGAATTGAGCCTTACGGCTCATGAATTGTACTTACGCACATTAAAGGCAATTCAATTCATGGAGCGTAGCGAGAATTCATGGAGGAACGCCAATTTATGACAACGAAGTTGTTAATTCATTAAATGGAGAAAATATATTAAGAGAGGAGTAAGTGAATATGAAATTAACATTTTTAGGAGCAGCTCATGAGGTTACAGGCTCTTGTACATTACTTGAAGCTTGTGGAAAGCATATCCTTATTGACTGTGGTATGGAACAAGGTGGCGATACATATGAAAACTGCGAATTGCCTATTGCTCCGTCAGAAATTGATGCGATTTGTCTTACTCATGCACATATAGACCATTCAGGAATGATTCCGGCAATGGTTGCAAAAGGATACTCAGGTCCCGTGTATTGCACAGAGGCAACACACAGGCTATGTAGTATTATGCTTCAGGATTCTGCTCATGTTCAGGAACAGGAAGCAGAGTGGCAGAACAGAAAAGCAGAGCGTTCCGGCTGTCAGCAGTACGTACCCGTATATACTGTTGCAGATGCATTGGAGTCTCTGAAACTATTCGAGGGACACGGATATAATAAAACGATTGAAATATTTGAGGGTGTAAAGGTAAATTTCTGCGATGCAGGACATTTGCTTGGTTCATCAAGCATTCACATTACAGTAAATGAAAACGGTGAGGAAAGGTCAGTTTTGTTCTCAGGCGATTTGGGAAACATAAACAGACCTCTTATCAGAAATCCTCAAAACCCACCGTATGCAGATTATGTGGTAATTGAATCAACATATGGCGACAGAGTTCATGGTGAGAGACCTGATTATATTGCACAGCTTACAAAAATAATGCAGGAAACCTTTTCAAAGGGAGGAAATCTTGTTATTCCATCCTTTGCAATTGGAAGAACTCAGGAACTTTTATATCTGTTCAGAACAATAAAAGAACAGGGACTTGTAAAAGGATATGAAAACTTTATTGTGTATGTAGATTCACCTCTTGCAGTTGAGGCAACAAAGATATATCAGGATAATCTGACGGGTTATTATGACGAAGAAACTCTTGCTCTTGTAAAGCAAGGTATAAATCCTATATCATTCCCCGGATTAAGACTAAGTGTTACCTCTGAAGAATCAAAGGCAATAAACTTTGATATAATTCCAAAAGTAATTATATCTGCATCCGGTATGTGTGAAGCAGGGCGCATAAGACATCACTTAAAGCATAACTTGTGGAGAGAAAACAGTACAATACTTTTTGTAGGCTATCAGGCAGAAGGAACCTTCGGCAGAAAGCTTATAAACGGAGCGAAGAATGTTTCGTTGTTTGGTGAGAGTATTCAGGTTAACGCAAGGATAGAATCAATTGTGGGCATTAGCGGACACGCAGATAAAGATATGCTTCTCGGATGGCTTGGCAGTATGGAAAAAGCACCAAAGAAGGTGTTCGTAAATCATGGCGATGATTTGGTGTGTGATGCTTTTTCACAGACAATATATAACAAGCTTAAATTTACAGCAACAGCACCTTATAGTGGTGATGAATACGATCTTGCAACAGGCGAATGTGTGGCAAGAGGAAGAATAGTTAAACTTACTAAGGCATCAGAGGGCAGACGAAGAGCAAATCTTGTATTTGACAGACTTATGGCAGCTTGTCAGAGACTTAAAACTGTTGCAGAGTTAAGCCGTAATCTGACAAATAAGGAGCTTGCTAAATTTACAGATCAGATAAATGACTTGTGTGATAAATACGCAAGGAAATCAAAATAAGGACATAGGCAAGGAGGTAAAAGATATGTCAAAAAGATATTTTGCATGTGTATATGGCGGAGCAAATGAAAGAATTGCAAGTAAGCATAAAGAAAAAATAGAGGAATTAGGAAGATTAATTGCAACAAACGGATTTTCTCTTGTATATGGAGCGGGAGCAACAGGCTGTATGGGCGCAGTTGCAAGAGGAGTTAAAGAAAACGGTGGCTTTGTTTTAGGAATATCTCCTGACTTTATAAGCGAGTTTGAAGATATATTCGAATGCGATAATAAAGTTATGGTAGATACAATGGCAGAGCGAAAAACACTTATGGAAAAACACGCAGATATATTTTTCATTGCTCCCGGCGGAATAGGAACAATGGATGAGTTTTTTCAGGTGCTGACTTTAAAATACTTAAAGAGAATTGATGTGCCGATTGTTGTTATAAATCTGGACGGCTTTTATGATACATTGATTGCTTTAATTAATGACTTGGTAAAGCAAGGGGCAGTAACTGAAGAAATACATAAGCTCTATGATGTAATAACAGATGTAAATGAGGATACAATAGTTTCAAAGCTTAAAGAAATTGTCCGATAAAGGGAATGAGCGAATCAAATGGAGAACCTGATTATTCAATACAGGAGATGGTTCTGTGGTGTTTGGAAATGTATCGATTTAAAGAATAGTTTGCCAATGTTGATATTTACATAAATTATAATATATGCAACAAGCTATTGATATAAAATTAAAGGCAGGTATCATAATGAAAATTTTAGAAACTATTGAACCTAAAGAGGTTTTTAAATATTTTGAAGAAATATGCAATATTCCTCATGGTTCAGGCAATACAAAACAAATAAGCGATTATATAGTATCCTTTGCAAAGGAAAGAGGGCTTGAGTATTATCAGGATGAACTCAACAATGTAATTATCATAAAAGACGGTAATGCACAAGGTGAGCCTCTGATTTTGCAGGGACACATTGATATGGTATGCCAGAAAGAAACTGATTGTACCAAGGATATGGAAAAAGAGGGGCTTGATATATATGTTGACGGAGACTATGTGAAAGCTCATAAAACAACATTGGGCGGTGATGATGGAATTGCAGTTGCAATGATGTTGGCGTTGCTGGATAAAAGTGATATAAAGCATCCTCGTCTTGAAGCTGTTTTTACTGTGGATGAAGAAACCGGAATGTATGGTGCAGCAGCAATAGAGCTCGGAATGTTAAAGGGTAAAAGAATGCTTAATATTGATTCAGAAGAAGAGGGAATTTTCACTGTAAGCTGTGCAGGTGGAAATATGACAAGAGTAAATGTTGAGGTTGATTATACAGATTGTTTGTCATCTTCTTATGAAATTAAGGTTTCCGGTCTTACAGGTGGTCATTCGGGTGTTGAAATTGATAAAAAAAGAGCAAATGCAAATGTCCTTATGGCAAGAATTCTTATGACTTTAAAAGAAATGACAGATTTCAAGCTGATAAGTGTTGATGGAGGAACAAAAGATAATGCTATATGTGTCGAATCTGTTGCAAGAGTAAGTACAGATAATGAAAAAGTGTTGCAGGATATATGCAGCACAATGGAAAAAACTTTTAAAAATGAATATTCTGCTACTGAAAAGAATCTTAAGATAAGTGTTGTAAAATGTGAATGTGATAAGATGATGAACGAAGAAAGCACAAAAGCTGTTGTATCTTTTCTTGGTTGTGCCCCTAACGGTATTTTTGAAATGAGTGCTGAAATTGATTCATTAGTACAGACATCTCTTAACATTGGTACAGTAAAAACAGATGAGACTGGAGTATGTGTAGGCTTTTGTGTAAGAAGTAGTATCAACACTCAGAAAGAAATGCTTACTCAAAGAATAAAAACTCTTGCAGAAATTACGGGGGGAACTGTAATTGTAGAAGGAGATTACCCCGGATGGGAATATAAGTCGGATTCTTCACTTCGTGATATAATGGTGGATGTGTATTACAATCAGTATGGTAAAAAACCTGTTATACAGGCAATACACGCAGGCCTTGAATGTGGACTGTTTGCAGGTAAGATTGAAGGACTCGATTGCATTTCTTTTGGTCCCGATTTGCTTGAAATTCATACGGTACGTGAAAGAATGAGTATTTCTTCCGTACAAAGAACATGGAGAATGCTTGTTTCTGTTGTAGAAAAGTTTGCAGATTGACAAAAATAAAGCATTGTAGTAAAATGTGTTTCAATGACAAATAAAGAAGAGGTTAACTATGAAGATAATCATTGTAGGATGCGGCAAGGTAGGCAGCAAAATTGCAGAAATGCTTAGTCGTGAAAATGAACATGATATAACTGTGATAGACGTAAGAGGACAGGTTGTTTCAAAAATAGCTAATGATTTTGATGTTATGGGCTTAACAGGCAGTGGTGGAAATCTTGACAACCTTATTGAAGCAGGTGTAGAAAGAGCAGATATTCTGATTGCAGTTACAGGATCAGATGAACTTAATCTTCTTACCTGTCTGATGGCAAAAAAAGCGGGTAACTGCCAAACAATCGCGAGGGTAAGAAAACCTGAATATAACAAGTCCATAAGACTTTTAAAAGACGATTTAGGGTTAGCTATGATAATAAATCCTGAATTTGCAGCTGCAAGCGAAATGGCGAGAGCACTAAGGTTTCCTTCGGCTATTCATATTGATACATTTGCAAAGGGAAGAGTGGAAATCCTGAAGTTTAAGGTTGACCAGAATAGTGTTTTGGATAATCTTAAGGTTTGCGAAGTGAATTCCAGATTAAAAAGTGATATTTTAATCTGTGGTGTTGAACGAGGAGAAGAAGCGTTTATTCCTGACGGTAATTTTGTGATTCATCAGGGTGATATGGTAAGCATTATAACAGCAACAACGGGAGTTGGTCAGTTTTTCCACAAAATAGGTGTTAAAACAAACAGAGTCCGTGATTGTATTATTGCAGGTGGGGGAGATACTGCCTATTACCTTGCATCCGGTTTGTTGAAGAGTGGAATTAAGGTAAAGATTGTAGAAAAAGATATTAAACGTTGTGAGGAACTTTGCGAATTATTGCCTAAGGCGGATATAATTAACGGTGATGCAACAGACAATCAGTTGTTAATTGAAGAAGGTCTTGATAATGCAGAAAGCTTTGTTTCACTTACAAACCTCGATGAAGAGAATGTTTTACTGTCTTTATATGCTAAAAGTAAAAATGTAGGTAAGATTATCACAAAAATTAATCGTATTGCTTATGACAGAGTAATAGGTGAGATGGATTTGGGAACTATAATTTATCCCAAAAACATCACTGCTGAATATATTGTAAGATTTGTAAGAGCTAAAAATAACTCTGTAGGCAGCGAAGTAGAAACAATTCATCTTATTTTAGATGGCAAAGCTGAAGCTGTAGAGTTTGTTGTAAAAGCCAATTCCGATGTAGTGGGAAAGACTCTTTCTGAACTAAGTATCAAAGAAAATACTCTTGTTGCTTGTATACACAGAAATGGTAAAGTATTTATTCCGCGTGGTCAGGACAGTATACAAATCGGGGATAATGTTATTGTTGTAACAAGCAATGCAGGTTTTGAAGATATAAGTGATATTAAGAGGTAGATAAATGAACTACAAAATTATAAGATATACGTTAGGGTGTACACTTTACATTGAAGCATTTTGTTTCCTTGTGCCTCTTTTGTGTGCAATTTTATGTAAAGAATGTCAATATATTCCACATTTTGCAATTTGTATTTTGCTTTGTGTATTGTGTGGATTTTTGCTTGCGTTCAGAAAGCCTGAGGATAAAACTATATATCCTAAAGAAGGATTTATTTCTGTTGCACTCAGCTGGATAGTTATAAGTCTTTTTGGTGCAGTTCCTTTTATCATTACAGGATTTATACCAAACTTTTTTGATGCCCTGTTTGAAACTGTATCAGGCTTTACTACTACAGGAGCATCGATATTGAATGATGTAGAAGCTTTGCCAAAGTGTCTTCTGTTATGGAGAAGCTTTACTCACTGGATTGGTGGTATGGGGGTTTTGGTTTTTCTGGTGGCAATACTTCCTCTTTCTGGTGGTCATAATATGCACCTGATTAAAGCAGAAAGCCCCGGACCTGCAGTAAGTAAGCTTGTACCTAAAGTTCGTTCAACTGCGAAGATTTTGTATCTTATTTACATTGCATTGACGTTGCTGGAAATTATTCTGTTAAAGTGGGGCGGACTCAACTGGTTTGAGTCATTTGCTCTATCTTTCGGCACAGCAGGAACAGGTGGTTTTGGGGTAAAAAACACAGGAATTGCTGATTACACCCCTTATGTACAGAATGTTATAACAGTGTTTATGATACTTTTCGGAATAGATTTTTCTTTCTATTATTTGCTTCTTTTAAGAAAATTCAAATCGGCACTAAAAATGGAAGAAGTAAGATATTATATTATTATAATAATTTCTGCAATAGCGTTAATTATGATTAATTGCAGTGGCTTTTACACCAATGTTTCAGACAATTTGCGTCATTCTGCATTTCAGGTTAGTTCTATTATAACAACTACCGGATACTCTACGGTTGACTTTAATTTATGGCCTGAATTTTCAAAAACAATTCTTCTTATAATTATGTTTATAGGTGCCTGTGCCGGCAGTACGGGTGGCGGCATAAAGGTTTCAAGGATTATAATTTTTCTAAAAGGCATATTAAAAGAAATCAAGCTTGCGATACATCCCCGTCGTACAGTTAAAATAACACTTAACGAAAGATTAATTGAGCACGAAACTGTAAGAGGTGTTAATGTTTATATGGCTGCATATATTGTCATATTTTTTGCTTCATTAGTGCTTATAAGCATTAATAATTTTGATTTTACCACTAATTTTTCAGCAGTTGCAGCAACTCTTAACAATATAGGACCTGGTTTTAATCTTGTTGGTCCTATGTCTAATTTTTCAGCGTATTCAAATTTTTCAAAATTTATCTTTGCTGTGGATATGCTTATAGGAAGACTTGAAATTTTCCCAATTCTTATTTTGTTTTCAAGACAGACCTGGAGGAAATAATGTGAAAAACATAAGTGAAGTTGATAAGAATTTTAAATATGAATCTATAAATAAAAAAGACATCAAGCTATATGATGTAAGACAAAAACCATTTTGCCTTTATGGATGTTATTTAGAGGAATCAGACAAACTGTTCAGAAGAATTCCTGAAGGTGTGGCGAAGAATATGAGTGATTGTGCATATTTTTTACATACGTGCACTGCAGGGGTACGAGTGAGATTTAAGACGGACTCACAATATGTTGCACTTAAGGCAATTATGCCTACTGTGTCTTTAATGCCTTCAATGGCAGTAACAGGAAGCTGTGGTTTTGATTTATATGCCGATGGACATTATTTTGCTTCTTTTGTTCCTCCTGTTAAATATGAAGACAGATTCAGGGCTACCTTTGATGTGCACGGAGGATACGAAAGCATTATTAATTTTCCTGACAGAAAAATGAGGGATATTCTAATTAATTTTCCCTTGTATAGTGATGTATCCGATGTAGTTATAGGACTTCAGGAGGATGCGCAGATTCAGGAGGGCAATAAGTATACATATGAAAAACCTATAGTGTTTTATGGTTCATCTATAACTGAAGGTGGGTGTGCTTCGCGTCCCGGAAACAGTTATGAGGCTATCATTTCACGAAAACTTGACAGTCATTTTCTTAATCTTGGTTTTTCGGGAAGCGCAGTAGCAGAAAAAGCAATTGCTGAATATATAGCAAATCTTGAAATGTCTGTTTTTGTATATGACTATGACCATAATTCACCCAATATAGAGCATTACAGAAAAACTCATAAGCCTATGTTTGATATAATAAGAGAAAAACACCCAAATCTTCCTGTTATTATGGTAACACGGCCAAATGTTTTCCAAAGGGAAGAAATTGGGGAAAGAATAAAAACAGCTTATGAAACCTATACACAAGCTGTTGAAAATGGAGATAAAAATGTATACTTCATAAACGGTCAGGATATTTTAAATTATGCAGATGCCGATATAATGACAGTAGACGGATGCCATCCTAATGATTTTGGTTTCTGGTGTATGTCTGAAGTAATTGGCAGAATTATAGAAAAAGTTATAAAATAAAAAAACTGCGAAAACAAAGTGAACTAAATGGGGTTTACTTCAAAGTTTTCGCAGTTTTTTTTATGTAATTATATAAATAGTGTAATTATACTTGAAATGAAAATTATAAGAATAATCAAGGGAAGAATATACTGCATATAAATTTTTAAAGCTTTAGGGAATTTAATTCCTTTTGTTCCTGAGTTAACTTCATCACTGAAATTTTTCCATCCCCAACCGAATTTATGTGAACAGAAAAGAACATAAACCAATGAGCCAACAGGAAGCAGAACATTACTTACAATAAAATCTTCAATATCCATTATGCCTTTGTTTCCGATAGCTACATCTGAAAGAACAGAAAAGCCTAATATACATGGAAGTGAAAGTACAAGCATCAAAATAATATTGATGAGTGCAACTTTTTTTCTGTTTAATTTTGTTAGTTCAAGCCAGAATGACATAATGTTTTCAAATACTGCAATAACAGTTGAGAATGCAGCAAATATCATAAACAGGAAGAAGAGTGTTCCTATTATCTGACCACCGGGCATTTTATTAAATATGCTTGAAAGGGTAGTAAAGAGGAATGAAGCACCTACTGTTCCTGCATCTGCTGAAACACCATTGTTGTATGTAAAGCAAGCAGGGAATATAATAAGACCTGACATTAAGGCAACAAATGTATCAAGACTTACAATTGTAACAGCTTCTCCTAAAAGTCTACGTTCTTTATCAATGTAACTTCCAAAGATGGCTATAGAACCAATACCTATACTAAGTGTAAAGAATGCCTGACCCATAGCAGCTGATATTACTGTCCATAAACCATGCTGTTTAATTCCGTCGAGAGAAGGAACAAGATAAAACTTAAGTCCTTCAACTGCGTTGTCGAGAGTAAGGGAGTAAACGGCAATCCCAATCATAAGTGCAAATAGTGCAATCATCATATATTTGGTGATTTTTTCGACACCCTTTTGAAGACCTAGTGAGCATATACTAAAACAGATTAAAATAACGCTGAAGGTAGTTATAATAATAACAGGTGTATTGGTTACCATACCACCAAAAAAGTTGCCAAGTTCCTCACCGGGAACAGATAAAATTGAACCGTTTAAGTATTTGATGAAATAAAGAACCATCCAACCTGAAATAGTTGTATAGAACATCATCAATAAGTAATTGCCTGCAACACCGGCATACTTCATAAAGTGCCATTTCTGACCTTTTCTTTCAAGCACATCAAAGCTTGATGCGATACTTCTCTGGCTTGCTCTTCCAACTGCAAGCTCTGCAGTCATACAGGGAATACCGAGAAGAATTAAAAACGCGATGTAAATAAGTACAAATAATGCACCGCCGTAACCACCGGTTATGATAGGAAAACGATAAACATTACCAAGACCTATAGCACAACCGGCTGAGATTAAAATAAATCCCAGTCTTGAACCAAATTTTTCTCTTTGCATAGATATCTCCTTTTTCTTTAGAAATATTTTAAATCAACTATATAATATCATAAAATCTTGCAATTTACAATATTAATTTTTTCACTACTTGACCCTTTGGAAATAAAGTGCTATAATTAAAATAATAGTACAAAAATGCAGAACTTAATTTGGATTATTTGGAGGAAACTATGTATTCATTTAATAACGATGCAAAAGAAATAACAATAAAAAAGTATAATACTCCAACTCCTTGGATGAATTATCTTTCTAACGGAACTTTTCACACTATGATGTCTCACGCAGGTGGCGGTGTAGCTTTTTATAAATCACCTCAGATATGGAGAATAAATCATTACAGATTTTTCCATTTACCTACAGACCGAAGTGGTTTTTATACATATATCAAGGATGGTGATTCATTATGGTGTCCTACCAATGAGCCGACTCCTGACAAGCCTGAAAAGTGGCAATCAACGCACGGAATGGGGTATACTCGTTTTGAGGCAGAGAAAAATGGCATAAAAGCAGTGGCAAAATATTTTGTAGGCGAGTATGAAAACGCTCTTATATGGAATATTAAATTAACATCACAGACGGATAAGGAAATAAAGCTTTTCCCTTATGTAGAACTTGGTATGATGGAATTTATGCGTGAATTACAGTGGCAGTGTTATAATAAACATCAGCTTCGTTGTACAAATAAAGATGATATTCTGATTTATGAATACGGTGTTGAAACACAGCCTAAGCCTGATGAAACACCTCTTGTATATTTTGCAACAGATGCGAAAATTAATGCCTTTGACTGTGATAGGGATGAATTTGTAGGGTCATACCGAAGTGAGGAAAACCCACAGAATGCAGAGAACGGAAAATGTACCAACTCTACTCTTTACGGTGGAGACCCTTGTTTTGCTTTTGAAATTCCTGTAAGTCTTAAAGCAGGAAAAGAAAGTGAAATTAATATTTTCTTAGGAACAGCAATGACTGCAGAAGAAATTGAAAAGTCGGTTGCTCATTGCAGAGAAAAAGATTTTGTTGAAAAATCATTTGCAAAGCTTAACGCTCATTGGAATAGCTATCTTGATAAATTCTCATGCGAAATTCCTGATAAAGATGCTCAGACTATGATTAATATATGGAATCCTTATCAGGCTGAAAGAAACTTTCAGTTTTCAAGAAATATTTCATATTATGCAACAGGAACATTTCGTGGTGTAGGCGTTCGTGATACAGCACAGGATATACTGTCTATGGTTCCTTTTGATTTAAGACGTGCAAAAGACAAATTAAATCTGTTGTTTACACAACAGTATAAGGACGGACATTGTAATCATTATTGTTTCCCTACAGAAGGATGGGATCCTGTAACAAGAATTCATTCAGATAACCATTTATGGCTTATTATGACTACATATAACATAGTTATGGAAGAAGGAAACCTTAGTTATCTTGATGAAGAAGTTGAATATTACGATGGTGGAAAGGCAACCGTTTGGGAACATATCAACAAATCAGTTGACTTTACTATGGCAAATTTAGGTGCTAACGGATTCCCGCTTATGCTCTCTTCTGACTGGAACGATATGCTCTTTAAGGTATGCAGAGAGGGGAAAGGAGAAAGCATCTGGACAGCTATGCAGTTTGGAACTGTACTGCCTATGATTGCACATATGGCTGAATTAAAGGGTGAAGACAGAACCAAATTTGATGACATTTATGCTTCTCAGAAAAAACTTGTGAACGAAGTTGCATGGGATGGTAGATGGTTCCGTCGATGCATAACTGATGATGGTAGATTTATTGGTTCTGAAAAAGAACCACAGGCAAAAATCTGGCTTAATTCGCAGAGTTGGTCCGTTATCAGTAATATGGGAGATAAAGATAAGCAAATTCTTGCAATGGACAGCGTAAAGGAAATGCTGGATACTGAGTTGGGAGTTAAGAAAATACATCCATCTATGCAGGATTATCCTACAAAAGAAGATCCTCTTACCCATTACAACAAAGGCTGCGGTGAAAATGGAAGTGTTTTCTGTCATGCAAACACCTGGGCAATTATTGCTGAATGTATGTTAAACAGACCTGAGAATGCTTACAAATATTATCATCAGCTTTTACCTATGGTTGCTCAAAGCAAAGCAGGTCAGTGGCGTTATAAAGCAGAACCTTATGTATATGCATCAAACATTTTTGGTCCGGAAAGTGATAAATTCGGACTTGCTAACGTAAGCTGGCTAACAGGTACTGCAGCATGGATGTATGTAGCTTCAACACAATATATTTTGGGTGTGAAAGCAAAGTGGGAAGGTCTTGAAATTAATCCTTGTATGCCAAAAGAATGGGACAATGTAAAAATCAAAAGAGTTTTCCGTGGCTGTACATATAACATAACAGTTAAAAATGGAGGAAAGAAAACCTTTATTCCTCATGTTGAAGGAAGAACAAGCTTCGATATTACAATAGACGCATAAATTTTAAGGGGATGTAAAATTTTTTACATCCCCGCTTTTATAATTGTCAGAAAATGACATTAAATTCCTTTACAAAAAAAGGAATTTGTAGTATAATTATAATGATATATTATTATTTAAAGTAAAGGTTGTGAGTAAATGCTGGAATTTGATGAAATCAAGTTAATACTTGAAGGCATGGAAAGCGGTATAAGCGAATTGAGGGATTCACTTTAGCATCGCTAAAACCGAAAAAGAAATAGAAGAACTCGAAGAAAAGACAACAGCTGCAGATTTTTGGGATGATATGGCAAATTCTCAGAAAATATTGCAGAAAATTAAACAACTTAAAGACAAAGTAGAAAATTACAAGAATCTTGAACAAAGCCGTGAGGATTTGCTCGTGCTTACTCAAATGGCTGACGAAGAAGAGGATTTGTCTGTTCTTGATGAAATTAAGGACGGACTAAAAGAGCTTACCAAAAAACTTGAAGAAATGACTCTCGAAACTCTTCTTTCAGGCGAGTATGATAAAAACAATGCGATTTTAACACTTCATTCAGGTGCAGGAGGAACGGAATCTCAGGACTGGACGGAAATGCTTTACAGAATGTATACCCGTTGGGCTGAAAAGAGAGGGTTTAATGTAACAACCCTTGATTTTCTTGATGGTGATGAAGCAGGACTTAAAAGTGTTACATTTCAGGTCAGTGGTGTTAATGCCTATGGATATGCTAAAGGAGAAAAGGGCGTTCACAGACTTGTAAGAATTTCACCCTTTGATGCGGCAGGCAGAAGACATACATCTTTTGCAAGCCTTGAAGTTATGCCTGAAATTGAGGATGATACAACAGTTGTAATTAATCCTGATGATTTGAGAGTTGATACCTACCGTTCAAGTGGTGCAGGTGGTCAGCATATCAACAAAACAGACTCTGCTATAAGAATTACACATATTCCTACAGGAGTGGTTGTATCATGTCAGAACGAACGTTCGCAGCATAAAAACAGAGAAACTGCAATGAAAATGCTTCGAGCAAAGTTGGCAGAAATTTTAGAAAGAGAGCATAAAGAAAAAATTGATGATATCAAGGGAGAAGAAAAAGATATTGCCTGGGGCAGTCAGATTCGTTCTTATGTATTCCATCCATATACCATGGTAAAAGACCACAGAACAAGCTTTGAATCAGGTAATATAGGTTCTGTTATGGACGGAGAACTTGACGGATTTATTAATGCATATCTTAAAATGAAAGCGACGGAAGAATAATGATAGAAAAATTAAAAGAGATATATGACAGATTTGTAGAAGTTTCGGAAAAAATAGCATCACCTGACCTTGTAAGTAATCAGGAGGAAATGACAAAGCTTTATAAGGAACATTCTGAGCTTACACCTCTTGCTGATAAATATCTTGAATATAAAAAGGCAGAAGAAACTGTTGAAGAAGCAACTATGATGCTTGAAGATACGGATGATGCAGAATTTAAGGAAATGCTTGAGGAAGAACTTCGAGAAGCAAAAGAGAAGCTTCCTGTTATTTTAGATGAACTTAAAATAATGCTTCTTCCTAAAAATCCTGACGATGATAAAAACGTTATTGTTGAAATCCGTGGTGGCGCCGGTGGTGATGAAGCTGCTCTTTTCGGTGCTGATTTGATGAGAATGTATATGCGTTATGCAGAAAGAAACAACTGGAAAACAGAAATGCTTTCTTCAAACATTACCGATATGGGTGGAGTAAAGGAAGTATCTTTCTCTTTACAGGGAAAAAGTGCATATTCAAGACTTAAATTCGAAAGCGGAGTGCACCGTGTTCAGAGAATTCCTACAACTGAATCAGGCGGAAGAATTCATACATCTACTGTAACAGTTGCAGTGCTTCCTGAAGTTGAAGAGGTTGAAGTTGAAATTAATGCAAATGATTTGAGAATTGATGTGTTCCGTGCAGGAGGGCCAGGTGGTCAGTGCGTTAATACTACTGACTCGGCGGTAAGAGTTACTCATCTTCCCACAGGTCTTGTGGTATCCTGTCAGGATGAAAAATCTCAGCACAAGAATAAAGATAAAGCAATGAAGATTCTTCGTTCAAGACTTTTTGATTTGATGCAGGCACAACAGCATGATGAAATTGCAAATCAAAGAAAAAATCAGGTCGGAACAGGGGACAGAAGTGAAAGAATAAGAACCTACAATTTCCCTCAGGGAAGGGTAACAGACCACAGAATAGGACTTACTCTTCATAAGCTTGATGCTGTTCTTGACGGCGATCTTGATGAAGTAATTGATGCACTGGTAACTGAAGATCAGGCACAGAGACTTAAATCCCAGGAGGGTAAATGATGAAACTTGACAATAAGAAGCTTTCGGGTATAACAGCTCTTATAATAGCGGTAATTTTAATAATTACTTTGTTTGTTTTGCGTGTTGGTGTTGCAGATAACGGAAATTTGCAGTATGTGTTGGAAGATATAGGTATATATGACCATCAAAGTACTGCAGGTTCGGGGATGTATGCCGACGGATTTGGTGTAAAAGATAAGTCTTTCAGTATAGAGTCCGGCGGACTTGTGTATAGTCTTGTTAAGCTGTTGTTTCCGGTAGATTCTGTTATGTATGTGTGGATTCCTGCACTTATTTATATGGTTATGTTTATTGCAGGCATATTTTTATTTTTGAGAAGTATGCTTGGGGAAAATAAAAACGTAAATATTTTAATGTGTATACTTTCAGCAGTTATTATTGCAGATTCAGGCTATACTGCACTTTTTAACACACCTTATACCGAAGGTGCGTTTATTGCTTATCTGACTCTATTTGCAGGATTATATGTATCTGCTGCAAAAACGGGGAAAATCAAATATCTTATATTGACGGGCATTACAGGAATGTTATTTAGTGCAAGCAGTATTTATGCTTCAATTACAGGTTTATTATTGGGCGTTTCTTTACTTGGGTTTATAAAAAATTCAGGTGTTGCTAAAAAGGTTGTTGCAGCAACAGTTTCACTAATTGTTATTTTATCATCCTTTTATGGATTTACCGTCGATAAATCAGGAGACGCGATGAAGTATAACCGCATATTTTATGGTATTTTATCCTTTACAGAAAACGACGAACAGGCGCTTGAGGATTTAGGACTTGACAAGAATCTTGTAGAGTATGCTGATATTGCAAGTTTTGACGAAAAAGCGCAGGAATTTATGAAAACTCAGGAGTTTGAGACTGTTAAAGAAAAAGCAACTATTCTTTCTGTTGTAAAGTATTATTTTTCTCACAGTGATGAATTTTTAAAAGCTGTTAAAGCTTCACTAAATAACGGAACAATGATTAAATCATCTTATCTTGGGGACTATCCTGTTTCTTCAGGTAAGGCAGGACAAATAAGTAAATTCTGGACTCTTTACAGCAATGTAAAACCGAAAGTGTTGCCGCTTACCTTACCTGTGTTACTTGTGTTTGTATTAGGTGTGATTATTCTTTCATTCTCTTATAAAACCAAGCATAACAAAAAGCAGGGAACGGGAAATGTGGTGTATTTGCTTGTAGCTATGGCTCTTGGATGTGTTCTTACTTTACCTGTAGCGATTTTCCAGAATGGACTTTCTATGATTGATTTTAATATGCGTTCTTTTAACTTTATATTTGATGCTGTGTTATTTGGTGCAATAGTTGGCGGAGTTAATATGATGTTATCACGTCAGCAGGAACTGCGTGAAAAATACGGAGTAAATCAGTAATGAAAAATTATAAAGATATGACTGACAATGAACTTGTGCTTCTTGCTCAAAATGGCGATGATGATGCAATGGAAGAGCTTATAGGTAAATACAAGAATTTTGTCAAATCCAAATCAAGAACATATTTTCTTATAGGTGCTGACCGTGATGATATAATTCAGGAAGGAATGCTTGGACTTTTTAAAGCAATACGTGATTACAAGGATGATAAACAAGCGTCTTTTCGTTCTTTTGCGGAGCTTTGTGTAACAAGACAGTTAATAACAGCTGTGAAAACTGCAACACGCAGGAAACATACGCCTCTTAATAATTATATTTCATTAAATAAGCCTGTTTATGAAGATGAAACCGAAAGAACTTTAATTGACCATTTGAGTATGCGTCATAATTCTGACCCGGAAGTTATCCTCATAGATAATGAAAATTTTGATGCTACAAATCAAAAAATAAAGGATATGCTCAGTTCTTTCGAATATGAGGTTCTTGAAAAATATATAAGCGGACAGTCATATAATGAAATTGCAATTGTTATGAATAAGGCACCTAAGAGTATAGATAATGCACTACAAAGAATTAAGAAAAAAGTGTTGAAGTGTATTAATGAAACGAAAGGAAACCAGGAATGAAAGCAGAAAAAAATTGTTGTAATCTGATTCACAGTATTGAGCAGTGTGTAACAGGGGTTATATCCTCTTATGCATATAATGAGGTGATGTATCCTTACAGTGAAAATACAGATGCCGTGATAGAAAATATTATAAAAGAAGAAATAACAGATGAGATACTTCCCGTAAGAATATATGCATCGTTTCTTAATAATTCCCAGGTGTTTTCAGCACTTTGCGGGATTAAATCATCTAAAGCTTTAGCTGAGCAGGTTGCTCTTATGATTAACTGCATGCTGGGACTTGAAATTGATAAAATTGCTGTAAAACTCGGTGTCGACGAAAAGTGGGACGATGTTAAAGTTCTTCTTGACAGTTATGGTTACGATAAATTCATAGTGCCTGAGGCAGTTGACATTGACGGTTTTACAGGCGTCTTAAAGGATAATGGTAAAATATTGTTTACAGGCGTTGTGAAAAATATCAATGGTAAGGAATGCATTTACAGTAAAATTAATCTTGATGTACTTCTTGATATATTATCTTTTAATGCAGAACCCGACAGCAAGCTTCTTCCTGTAACTCTTGTTGCTGCAGATGAGGCGAATCTTTCATTCAGTGTTGCTTTGGGACTCAGAAGTCAGGGGCTTAAGGTTGAAGAATACACGGAAAGTGGAAGTATGATTGAAGCAGAAGAATATGCTGATTTGAAAGGTATCACTATTTTGTTGTGGGTAAGCGGAAATACCGTTATGATGAAAAATTTAAAGAGCGGCGAAAGAAGTGAAACTACGGTAGATAAATTGTTACAAAACAGATAAAAAGGAGCTGATAAGCTCCTTTTTATCTATAAGATGTTAGGGTGAAATATGAAAACAAATGTTATGAATATAAATGTTAATAAAGGCGTTACATTTCTTACTTTTAAAGAGTTTGAAAAGTACAATATAAAACACGCTATTTCTACCCGTCATGGGGGCGTTTCCACAGGAGAAAAAACTTCGTCAATGAACCTTGGATTAAAAACTGATGATGATATAAAAACAGTAAAAGAAAATTTTAAACTTTTCTGTGATGCCACCAATTTAAATTATAATAATGTAACTTTAGCCAATCAGACTCACAGTGATAAAATACGTGTTATAACAAAAGAAGATGTAGGTAAAGGTCTTCACAGAGAAAGAGACTATTTTGATATTGACGGAATAATTACAAATCTTTACGATGTACCTTTAATGATTCATACAGCAGATTGCGTACCTGTTCTTTTTGCTGATACAAATAAAAGAGTGATAGGTGCATCTCATTGTGGATGGAAAGGAACCTACGAAGGACTCTCTGTAAAAATGCTTGAAAGAATGAAAGAAACATTTGGTTGCAATTGTGAAGATATGGTTTGCCTTATAGGCACAGCAATTGATGTTTGTTGTTACGAAGTATCCAAAGAGCTTTATGATCAGTTTAAGGTACGTTTTGGAGGTTTTGAAGATTGTTTTAGGGAACAAGATGAAAAATTTTATCTTGATTTGAAACTGCTGAATAAATTGCAGCTTGTGTCGGAAGGAATAAAAGAGGACAAAATATTTGTCAGTGATATATGCACTAAATGTAACTCGAACGACCTTTTTTCACACAGAGTATTAGGTGAGGGAAGAGGAATGATAGGAACGTTTATATCCTTATAAATTTAAGAGGGTGTAGCAAAATGCACAGACCACACAAGGCAAAAGAAAGGCTTAACAAAGCCTTTCGATAGTAACTAAAAAATTAAAATAAAGAAAAACTGAAGGAAGAAATTCGTTAAATAACGAATTTCTATTACAAAGTGCCTTGTGTTTTGAACAAACTTCGCCTCTCGACGTACCATCGTACGCCTTCGGGTAACCCAACAAAGC
>JAZNWH010000052.1:0-25912 GCA_045593265.1 Clostridia bacterium
GACTTTATGGAAAGAGGAGGAACAACATAGCGAAAGCGAGCATCTAACTTTGTGAGATGCTCCATAAAAGCGGGGTTTGTTCTGACGAACAGCGAGAGGCGAAATTCGTTCGAGTAAAAATGCTTGTTTAAATAGAAAAATCGTTTAAAAACGATTTAAAAACGATTTTTTCCTTAAGTAATATATTTTTTGCCATTTAATAAGTTTAAAAATATATTAGTAATATTTATTTTAAGCATTTTTACGATTATGAACTTTTTTACATTCCCTTTTGAATTATATATTTTCAACTTTGATAATATTGGTATTTCCACTATTACCATTCATAATTCCACCTGTTAAAATAACCGAATCCCCTTCTGAAAGACTGAATGCTTTTTTAGCAGCTTGCAGTGAATGATAAAACATAACATCTGTAGAATTAAATTTTTCACTCATTACAGGTAAAACTCCCCAGGATAATGCAAGTTTATACCAAACCTTTCTGTCAGTTGTCATACCGATTATATCTATAGCACAACGAAATCTTGACACCATACGCACCGTAATTCCTGACATAGAATTAACAACGATACATTTTGCATCAATATCCACAGCCATCCCACAAACAGCATGAGAAATTGCATCAATCTGATTTCTTATTTGAAAATTACCATTACGAAATCTTTTGTTGTAATGAATATGCATTTCGGTTTCTTCAACAATCTTAGCCATAACACCTACAGTTTCTACGGGATATTTTCCCATTGCAGATTCACCGGATAGCATAACTGCACTTGTTCCGTCATAAACAGCATTAGCAACATCGGAAATTTCTGCCCTTGTAGGCCTCGGATTGTAAATCATTGATTCCAGCATTTCTGTTGCTGTAATTACTCTCTTACCAAGCAGCCTGCACTTAGTTATAAGATATTTTTGAATTGCCGGAAGCTCCGGGTAAGGAATTTCAACACCAAGATCTCCTCTGCCAATCATAATTCCATCACATTCAGAACAGATTTCTTCTATGTTGTCAATACCAGTACGATTTTCAATTTTAGCAATTATGCCTATATCAGCCCCACCATTTTCAGCTAGAAAGTTTTTCACATCAAGTATATCTTGTTTTGTGGAAACAAAAGATGCAGCTACATAATCAACATCATTTTTAATACCAAATAATAAGTCATTTTTATCCTGTTCACTAAGATATATCTGGTTTAAAACCTTTCCAGGAAAACTCATACTTTTTCTGTCAGAAAGCTCTCCACCTATTACAACTCTGCATACAGCATCAGTTCCTGAAATTTCTTCAACATCAAAAATCACAAGACCGTTATTAACTAAAATTCTGTCTCCCACACTCAAATCATCAGTAAGATTTTTATAGCTTACAGAAACAATCGTTTCATCACCCACAATATCGCGTGTTGTAAAGATAAATTTATCTCCGTCGTTTAAAGACACCTTACCATTTTTGAATGTCTTAATTCTATACTCAGGACCTTTGGTGTCAAGCATTATCGCAACGGGAATATCTAATTTTTCACGAACTGTTTTTATGAGGTCTATATTCTTCTGATGGTCTTCATATGAACCGTGAGAGAAATTTAGTCTGGCAACATTCATACCTTTGAGGCACATATTTGTTACAACCTTTTCGTTATTACTTGCAGGCCCTATAGTGCAAACAATTTTTGTCTTTCTCATAATGTCCCCAATTATATTTCTTCAGAATTTTCATCCGTTAAAGTATCATCAGATTTATTCTTGAACAATGATGCTACTTTATTTACCATATTAGGTACGGCTTCAATCAATCTTGAATAAGGTTCTTCACCCTGAACGGGTATTAATTTAACATCTGTTTTAGTAACAACCAAAAAAGCAATAGGATTTACTGAAACACCGGCACCTACACCACCTGCAAAAGGATTATCAGTCCTTACATCTTTTGTTGAAGAATACTCTCCACCACCAGCTGCAAGACCAAATGACACCTTTGATACAGGAATAACCATTGTGCCATCACCTGAAACAACAGGATCACCTACAATAGTGTTAACATCCACCATTTCTTTTAAATTTTCCATAGCACTGTTCATCATTCCGTTTATAGGATGGTCAAACATTTAAAGCACCTCTTTCTCTATTTAATCAAATCAAAAGCCATTTTTAAGGCAAATTTAATAATATTGATTACTCTTAATTTAAACACAATCATTGTTTTAAAGTCATTAATATTATTGTCAAAATCAGGCAAAATATCAATCTGTTGCTTTTTTACTTTAAAATTACTGTATACAAACGCACCAAACCCATGAAGCAAAGCATAAACTCCACCTGAATAAATACCTGTCATTGCAGCATCACCAAGACCGAATTTATAATAAATATTAAGTTCATCTACAGTGATTTCTCTTTTTGAAAGCCTGTATACTGACTTCAATATTTTTTTTAGTTCGTCCGTATTATCTTTTATAAAGGAGACTTTGTCATTTTTTTTCTTGACTTTAACCTTTGGTTGTGATTTTCTCTTTTTTGAAGAATATATAATTATCCCAAGTGTTTTTACTGTAATGTTCGTTTTTTCATTATAGCTTATAATACATTTTAATGGTATCATAAGAAATAAAAACAGTAAAAGCAAAATCAAAAGAAGTATTTTTATTCTTCCTCACCTCTTAGTTCTTCCTGAAAATCTTCAACAGACATCTGCATAGAATCAAGTTCAGGAATATCAAATATACTCTTTAATCCAAATACTTTTAAAAATTCTTTAGTTGTACCATACAAAATAGGTCTTCCCGGAGCATCAAGTCGTCCTTTTTCCTCAATAATATCTCTGTTTATAAGTTTTTCCAACGGACCAAAGCTGTCAACACCTCTTATTTTATCAATAGTTGAACGTGTAACAGGCTGATTATATGCAATTATAGATAAAACCTCAAGTGCCGCATTTGACAGATTAGTAGGCTTTTTATTACCCGCAAAACGACTAAGATATTCAGCACATTCAGGGCGGGTTGAAATCTGATACATACCACCGTACTCAATAATCTTAAGACCATGCTTTTCGTCAAAATTATATCTGTCAACAAAATCAGTCATAATTTTGTTAAACTTATCTTGTTTCATTTCGAAAATTTCAGCAAGTAAGGTTTCCTCTACCCCATCACCGGCTATAAACAATATCGCCTCTATAGCATTTTCTATTTCTTTAATTTCTTCTTTATTCACAATTATTAATATACACCTCGTCATTATTCAGGCAAACAGTTGCCATACAATCTCTGATTAATTCAAGGACAGCTAAAAATATTGCCACTATTTCACTTTTTGACCTAACCTCTTTAAATAAAGATACGAAAGAAACCTGTCCCCTGTTTGAAAGAACTTTTTTTACTTGTTTAATCTTACTTTTAACAGGCACCGGCTCTCTGCCGACAATACCTTCGAAAGCCGCTTTAGAAGGATTATTCCTTTCTTCAAAGCGTTCCATAACATGGCTGAATGCTTCAGCAAGTTTTTCAAATGGCATATTCGCATTATTTATAACTTTAAAATCATTAATTTTACCTGGGGCTTTAAAATACATAAAATCACATATATTCTTTCTGTCTCCAAAGAAAGAAGAGATCTCTTTGTATTTCTTATATTCAACCAAATTCTGTATAAGTTCCTGACGCGGATCTTCTTCTTCCTCTTCTTCAAGCTCTTCATGCTTTGGAAGAAGCATCTTTGATTTTATATATAAAAGTCTTGCAGCCATTACCAAAAATTCACTTGAAACTTCCAAATCAGCTTTTCCTGCCTCATTTATATATTCCATATATTGATCAGTAATTAATGCTATAGGAATATCATAAATATTAACTTTGTTTTTTTGAATAAGGTGTAAAAGCAAATCAAGCGGGCCTTCAAACGCATCAAGTCTTAAATTAAGCTGTTCCATTCTACACCCCCAAAATTGCCCTTACAAGAGTTTCAAAGCAATTAAGTATACCCATTCTTATAATACCAAGGAATCCTGATAACAAATCACTTACAAACGGTATTGCAAAACATATTAGTAACACTATACTGCCATAACGTTCAAAAGAAAGATACTTATAAAAAGCTTTAGGTTTAAGAACAGAAGCTACCACCTTAGAACCGTCCAAAGGTGGAATTGGTATTAAATTAAATACGCCTAAACCGATATTTAAATAAATCATATAAAGTACAAATTCTCTTATTATTACAATACCCAAAAGAGATGAACTGATAAACAGATAATATAAAAAAACAAAAATTAATGCAAGTAAGAAATTAGAAACAGGACCTGCAATACTTACCAGAACAAGTGCAACTCTTTTATTTTTAATCTTAGTAGTGTTCGCCAGATTTACAGGTACAGGTTTCGCCCATCCAAACTGAAACAATACAAGACATAATGCACCTAACCAATCTATATGTTTCAATGGATTAAGTGAAAGACGACCATATATTTTAGCAGTTTTATCACCTAAAAAATATGCCGAATAACCATGGGATATTTCATGAAAAGTAATAGAAATTACTGCAGCTGCTATCAATGCAATTAAGGCATACACATTATTCATTTTAAATATGCTGTTTAAAAAATTCATCTTAACATATTCCTTTATACAATTTAAAAACAGTATACCATATTTGTAACAATTTTACAAGAAAATTTTAATTATTGTCCCCTTTGCTATTGAATTTTTTCCAAAAAAGTGGTATATTATTTCTGTTATCAAATACAAAGGAGCGATATATATGACAATCAAAATAGGCATAATGGGTTACGGCAATCTCGGTAAAGGTGTTGAATGTGCGATTAAACAAAATCAGGATATGGAGCTTTACGGTGTTTTTACGAGGAGACAACCTGAAACAGTCAAAACTTTAACAAAGGCTAATGTATATCACTCTGATAACATTTTAGACCATAAAGAAAAAATCGATGTTTTGATAATATGTGGAGGAAGTGCTACTGATTTACCAATTCAGACACCTGCACTTGCAGAAAATTTTAATGTTATAGACAGTTTTGATACTCATGCAAAAATTCCTGAGCATTTCAACAATGTGGATAAAGCTGCTAAAATGGGCGGAAATATTGCTATGATTTCTGTTGGTTGGGATCCTGGTATGTTTTCACTTAACCGTTTATATGGCGATTGCATTCTTCCCGAAGGTAAAGACTACACATTTTGGGGTAAAGGTGTAAGTCAGGGTCATTCTGATGCAATAAGAAGAATAGATGGCGTTAAAGATGCACGTCAGTATACAATACCTGTTGAGGAAGCTTTAAAAAGAGTAAGAAATGGTGAAAATCCTGAACTTTCTACAAGAGAAAAACACATCCGTGAATGCTTTGTTGTAGCAGAGGATAATGCAGATAAAGAAAAAATTGAAAATGAAATTATAACTATGCCCAACTATTTTGCTGATTATGATACAATTGTGCACTTTATAACTCAGGAAGAATTAGAAAGAGAGCACAGCGGTATTCCTCATGGTGGATTTGTTATACGAAGTGGTGTTACCGGTCTTAATAAAGAAAATAAACATATTGTTGAATATAGCTTGAAGCTTGATTCAAACCCTGAATTTACAGCGTCGGTAATAGTCGCTTATGCCCGTGCTGCATACAAAATGAAAAACGAAGGTTTATCGGGATGTAAAACTGTTTTTGATGTGGCACCATCATATCTTTCTCCTAAATCAGCAGAAGATTTAAGAAAAACAATGTTATAATCTAAGAGGGGTGTTAAATACATCCCTTTTTATTAAAATAAGTTTAAGGTGATATTGTGAAAAAAGGGTTAGTTTTAGAAGGCGGAGCAATGCGTGGTCTGTTTACTGCCGGTGTTATGGACGTTTTAATGGAAAACAAAATAGTTTTTGATGGTGCTATTGGTGTATCTGCCGGTGCATGTTTTGGTTGCAATTATAAATCCGGACAAATAGGCAGAGTTCTCCGTTATAATTTAAAATATTGCAAAGACAAGCGTTATTGCAGTTTTTATTCGCTTATAACTACAGGCAATCTGTATGGTGCAGACTTTTGCTACAGAGAAATTCCCGAAGAACTTGACATTTTTGATGTAAAGGCATTTAATGATAATCCAATGGAATTTTATACTGTTGCATCTGATGTAGAAACAGGTAAGTCTGTATACACTTTGATGGATACATCATGCAAAAATTATCTTGAATGGATAAGAGCATCAGCTTCACTGCCCCTTGTTTCAAAAATCGTAGAAATAGATGGTAAAAAATACTTAGATGGCGGACTTACCGATTCTATTCCATTAAAACAATTTCAAAAAATGGGATATGATAAAAATGTTGTTATACTGACGCAGCCCGAAGACTATATTAAAAAGCCAAACAGTGCTATGGCTTTAATCAGATTATCCTTAAGAAAATATCCTAAAATTATTCAAGCAATAAAAAACAGACATATAACATATAACGAAAGCACGCAATATGTAAAAGATGAATCCAAAAAAGGAAATGTATTTATCTTGTGTCCTGACTCCCCTTTACCTGTTAAAAGAACAGAAAGAAACCCTGAAAAACTAAAACAAGCATATGACGAAGGTCGAAAAGTTGCACTTAAGAATCTTTCAGAAATAAAGGAATTCCTTTCACAGAGGTAAAATATGAAGTTATACTTTGCACCACTTGAAGGTGTTACAACCCCGGTCTACCGAAACACTCATATAAAAACATTCAACTGTTGTGATTCATACTATGCGCCATTCATCACACCGGGCGAAGATGATAAAATGACAAGAAAACTATTTAAAGAAGTTTTGCCTGAAAACAATCAGAATCTTAAAGTGCAGGTGCTGACCAACAGTCCGAAAGCTTTTATTAATTTCACAAAGAAACTCAAAGAAATCGGTTACGATGAAGTAAATATTAACCTTGGTTGCCCTTCAGGAACAGTTGTTAAAAAGAATAAAGGCTCAGGATTACTAAGAGATATTACTGCTCTTGATAATTTTTTATATGAAATTTTTGATAAATCAAATATAAAAATATCAATAAAGACACGAATTGGTTTTTTCTCACACGATGAAACGGATGAATTAATGTCAGTATACAATAAATACCCTTTGGAACTGCTTATAGTTCATCCAAGAACACGGGAAGAATACTATAAAGGTAAAGCAAACCTTGATACTTTTCAAAGAGTATACAATTGCTCGACAAATAAACTATGCTATAATGGAGATATTTTCAGTATTGAAGATTATCAAAAAATAATTAGATTATTTCCGGATATAGATAGTGTTATGATAGGAAGAGGTGCAATAAAAACCCCTGCAATTTTCAGAGAAATACGGCAAGGAAAAAAACTAACACACTCAGAACTTCTTGATTTTGCACAAAATCTAAGTGAAAACTATAAAGAGGTTTTAGGAAGCGATACTTATGTACTTCACAAACTAAAAGAATTATGGGTTTATATGATCGAGAATTTTCCCGAAGAAAAGAAAGTAAAAAAAGCACTTCACAAATCAACAAAACTTTTTGAATTTGAAAATGCAATTAAATTACTAAAGTAACAGGCACTAATATGCCTGTTACTTTTAATTTTATCTCACCAATTCCCAATCTTTAAGAAATTTATCTATGCCTGCATCTGTAAGAGGGTGCTTTAACATCTGTTTAAATACACTATATGGTACTGTCGCAATATCACTGCCTGCTTTAGCCGCCTCGGTAACATGTCCTGGATTTCTTACAGAAGCTGTTATTATCTCAGTTTTTATGTTATGTATTCTAAAAATTTCTGAAATTTCCTCAATTACATAAGAACCTTCAGTTCCTATATCATCCAGTCTTCCGGCAAAAGGACTTACATAACTTGCTCCTGCTCTGGCCGCAAGGAGTGCCTGTGCTGTAGAAAATACAAGTGTTACATTTGTTTTAATTCCTTTGTTGGAAAGATACTTGACAGCTTTTAAACCTTCATAACACATAGGAATCTTTATTACAAGATTTTCGTTATTAATTTTTTTAAATAATTCTTCGGCTTCTTTAATCATTTCATCACTCTTTAGCGAAATAACTTCTGCACTTACAGGTCCGTCTACAATACTTGTTATTTCCTTTACAACTTCTATAAAATCTCTTCCCTCTTTTGCAATTAATGATGGGTTTGTCGTAACACCGCAAATTACTCCCATATCATTAATTTCTTTTATTTCATCTATGTTTGCAGTATCAATAAATAATTTCATTTAACTTCTCCTTTTACAATTTTTCTATTGACGTCAAGCATTTTTGTCATTATAATAATTATATCAACTTTATCAACAAAAATCAACAATGGCGATTTTGTTGTTAAATAATCATCTTCAATCAAGAGGGGTAATATGTATCAACAAGAAAGATTAAATGAAATAATGAATATTTTAAAAAACGTACATTATACTACAGTAGACTATCTTGTAAAACAAATACATTATAGTCCTGCAAGCATAAGAAGAGATTTAACTCTTCTGGAAAAACAAGGTTTAGTCAAAAGAACCTATGGTGGCGTAGAAATTAATCAAGAAAGCTCAACACCATTCGTTTTCAGACAATTCAGTATGAAATCAGCTAAAAACAAAATCGCAAAACAGGCTGCAACACTTGTAAACGACGGAGATATTGTTTTTATTGATGGTTCTTCAACGTCTCAGTATATTGGTCATTTTTTAAAAGATAAAAAAGATATCTGCGTTATTACAAATAACATGATGCTTGCATCTTCTATAAATGAATATGGAATAGATGTTTATTGTACTGGTGGACTGCTTACTGAAAAACCGGGCACTCTATCGGGAGCTATTACTGCAAAGGCTTATTCTTCATTTCATGCAGATATAATGTTTTTTTCAACAGATGGAATTAATAATGATGGCATAATTACTATAAAACCTGAAGGGTACTTTATACACACACGATCTATGCTTGACAATTCAGACAAGCATGTTTATTTGTGTGGAAGCGACAAAATCGGAAAAACCGCAAAAATTGTTCAATGTACCCTTGATGAAGTTGATTTTTTCATAAGTGATGCAGATACAAATATAAGCTTAAAAGAAAAATTCCCCCAAACTAATTTTATTACAGTATGAAAGGAACTTTTATGAAAAGAATTGCAACAGGAATACTTGCTCATGTTGATGCAGGAAAAACAACACTTTCTGAAGGTCTTCTTTATTGTGCAGGAGAGATAAGAAAACTAGGCAGAGTTGATAATAAAGATGCTTTCCTTGATACTGACGAACTTGAGAAAAAAAGAGGAATTACCATTTTTTCAAAACAGGCTGTACTAAATGCAGGAGACAGCATTATAACACTTATTGATACTCCGGGGCATATAGACTTTTCTGCTGAAGCAGAAAGAACTTTACAGATTCTTGATTACGCAATATTGGTTATAAGCGCAAGTGATGGTGTTCAAAGCCATACAACAACACTTTGGAATATGCTAAAAAGCAATAACATTCCAACATTTATATTTATAAATAAATTAGACCTTTCTACAACATATAAAGATACTGTTATATCAGATTTAAAGCTTAACTTCAAAAGTAACTTTATTGATTTCAATGAAAAAGATATAGATGTTCTCAATGAAAACATTGCTGTATGTGATGAAGATATAATGAATTATTACCTGGAAAATAACAAAATTGAAACTTCACTTATCGCAAAAGCAATAAAGAAAAGAGTTATATTCCCTGTTTTTGGTGGTTCTGCATTAAAAATGGATGGTGTAGAAGAATTTTTAAACAACGTTGTAAAATTTTCTGTGCCACAAAACAATTACGAAAATTTTGGTGCAAAAGTTTTCAAAATAACTACAGATGAAAACGGACAAAGACTCACTTTCTTGAAAGTAACAGGAGGTCAGCTTAAGGTAAAAACATCTATAAATGATGAAAAAATTAACGAAATACGTATTTATTCCGGTGGTAAATATACCACCTCTCCTATTGCAGAATGTGGATGTGTATGCGCTGTAACAGGCCCCAAAAACACATTTGCAGGTCAAGGTCTTGGTTTTGAAATTAATGCTGATAATTTGACATCACAGCCAATATTTAATTATAAAGTTATGCTTCCCCAACATTGTGATGTAACTACTGCTTTAGAAAATTTAAAACAACTGCAACAAGAAGAAACTCAGCTGAATGTACTTTGGAACGAACATTTAAAAGAAATTCAAGTTCAAATAATGGGTGAAATTCAACTTGAAGTTTTAAAACAATTAATATTAAAACGTTTCAACCTTGAAGTTGAATTTTCAATAGGAAATATTGTATATAAAGAAACTATAAATAATATTTCAGAAGGTATAGGGCATTATGAACCACTACGTCATTATGCAGAGGTGCATTTACTATTAGAACCATTAAAACGTGGTGAAGGACTTCGTTTTGAAACTGATTGCAGTGAAGACGAACTTGATAAAAACTGGCAAAGATTAATACTTACGCATCTGATGGAAAAAACTCATTGTGGTGTTCTAACCGGCTCACCTATAACAGATATCAAAATTACACTTAAATCCGGAAAAGCTCACTTAAAGCATACTGAAGGTGGAGATTTTAGACAAGCAACCTATAGAGCAGTACGACACGGCTTAAAATGTGCTGAATCCATACTTCTTGAGCCTTATTTTGATTTTATTTTAGAAATTCCATCGGAAAACACAGGTCGTGCAATGACCGATTTGAATAAAATGGATGCTGTTTTTTCTTTACCACAAACATATGGTAACGTAACCAAAATAGCAGGAAATGCACCTGCTAAATTATTACATGACTATCATAAAGAATTAGTATCATATTCTCATGGTAAAGGCAGGCTAAATTGTTCTTTCTCAGGCTATGACGTTTGTAAAAATTCATTAGAAGTAATAGAGAATATTGGTTACAATTTTGACGCTGACACAATTAACACAGCCGATTCTGTTTTCTGCTCCCATGGTGCAGGTTTTACCGTTAAATGGAATGAGGTAAAAGACTATATGCATTTACCATCCATATTAAATGTAAAAAAAGAAGAAAAAATTCAGAATGTTAAAGAAAGAAGCCACAGTGTTTCTGCAAGTGATGAGGAATTGCTCGAAATTTTTGAAAGAACTTATGGAAAAATCGAAAGAAAAATTCCCACTCACAAGCTGCATACACAAAAAGAATATGTATATGTTCAAAAAGCTAAAAAAACTGATAAACGAAAAGAATATTTACTAATAGACGGATATAATATTATTTTTTCATGGGAAGATTTAAAAAAACTTGCTGAAGATAATTTGGAAACTGCAAGAGAAATACTCGTCGAAAGAATGTGCACATATAAGCTTTTCAAACCTTTTGAAATAATTCTTGTTTTTGATGCTTATAAAGTTAAGGGAAATATCGGAGAAAAAGAGTTTATAAACGGTATAAATGTTGTATATACTAAGGAATCTCAAACTGCCGATGCATACATTGAAAAAACAACTAAGGAACTTGAAAAAAACTATAAAGTTACAGTAGCTACATCGGACTCACTTGAACAACTTATAATCTTTGGTAGTGGTGCAAATCGTATGCCTTCCCGCCATCTCGAAGATGATGTCAAAAACATATATCAAAATATTCACAGTTTAGTTGACAAATATAATATCGAAACAAACACATCAAAAATATATAATATATTGCAGGAAAAACTTTCACAAATTTCTATTATCGAGGACGATGATAATGACTGATATACAAAAGAAATTATTTGAATTACAGGATTTATAATATAAAAAATTCCATTCAAAGTTAATACCCAAAACTAATTCTGACACTATTATAGGAGTCAGAACACCATTGATAAGAAATCTTATAAAAAGTTTAAACACAAAAGAAATTACAGATTTTTTAGAGTCAAAACTTCCTCACAAATACTATGAAGAAAATAATCTTCACGCATTATTAATTTCAAATATAAAAGATTACAATTTATGCATTACTGAATTGGAAAAATTCCTGCCTTATATTGATAATTGGGCAACTTGCGACTCTTTAAGACCTATATGTTTTAAACACAACAAAGATAAATTAATTAATAACATAAATAATTGGCTTGAAAGTAACCAGACGTTCACAATTCGTTTTGGTATAGAAATGCTTATGGTGCATTTTCTTGATAAAGATTTTAACTATAATTATTTATTAAAAGTATCAACAGTTAAGGCAGATGAATACTATGTAAAAATGATGATTGCCTGGTACTTTGCAACTGCTCTTGCAAAACAATATAGATATGCAGTGAAATTCATCGAAAATATGACCCTTCCCAAATGGGTGCATAACAAAACCATACAAAAAGCAATTGAAAGTTTTCGCTTAACCGATGAACAAAAACTATATTTGAAGTCTTTAAAAATATCTTGACTTATTTATGGTTTTGTTATAAAATATGTTCTATGAGTGATATAAAATTTATGAAATCTGCACTTAAACTTGCAAAAAAAGCAGAAGATATAAACGAAGTTCCTGTAGGTGCTGTTGTTGTCAAAGATGGAAAAATTATAGCACGTGGTTATAACAGACGAGAAGTTGATTGTTGCTCAACTTCTCATGCAGAAATGATAGCAATAAAAAAAGCCTGCAAAAAAATCGGTGCATGGCGACTCATTGGTTGTGATCTTTATGTTACTTTAGAGCCATGCCCCATGTGTTGTGGCGCAGCAATTAATTCGAGAATAGAAAATATCGTGTTCGGAGCATACGACCCAAAAGCAGGGGCTTGTGGAACCGTTGTTGATTTGTGTAATACTAAAGATTTTAATCATCATCCTGTCGTAACAGGTGGGGTTATGGAAAAAGAATGTTCTCTCCAGCTAACTAACTTTTTTCGTAAACTACGAAAAAATAATTAAAAACACTTAGAGATATACCTAAGTGTTTAACTCGAAATCCCCTCGGTTACACTGTAACTGTACCCCTACAAATGGCTTAACCGTGCGGGTTTAAGCGAGGTTCAAACCTTGTTTTTACACCCATATCTAGCGGTTTTTCTAGCCATTTCTAACATTTTTCTAACAAAATTTTATAATTTACTCAGTTTTTTCTCCGTCAAATCGGAGTTCAAACATATCTGGAGATGTACCCAAGTGGTTGAAGGGTCTGCACTCGAAATGCAGTAGGTCGGCTCAAACCGGCGCCAGAGTTCAAATCTCTGCATCTCCGCCATCAAAATCTCAGTAACCATTTGGTTACTGAGATTTTGTTTTTCTGAATTTGTTATACAAAATTGCTCATATACTCTTTAGTTTCAAATTCTGGGTAAAACGCGCAAATGATTACCACTTTGATTTACACACAAATTTGTGTTATAATTTATTTAAAAGTGGTTTTATAAGTTACACCATCTTGTTCATGTAAAAAAGCGAAGTGGCCCTTGAAAACGGTGTTCAAGGACCACTTTTGTTTTAACTTTGTATTTTCTTACTTATATGTCGTAGCTTTATATACCAACTTTCCATTCTCGTCAAAATAGAAAAATCCTGAAATATGTGGCATTGGATAATTTATCTCTTTCCCCAGAGTTGTATCATGCAATATCCTTTTTTCTGATAATACAGTCCAGAAGATTGCATATCCTTTACTTTTTAAAAATTGATTAAACAATTTTTCATTTACAAAAAAACCTATGTCTTCGCCGATAAGTTCTCCAGTATCAAAACAGACTAAATTCCCATCACCATCATATAGACAACTATTTTCTTTTCCATATTGAAGAGATAGTGCATCAAAAATTTCCACGCACGGTTTATACACGACGCTAGTTGCATTTCCCATTTCACTATTAAGATTATCTCCATAGCGTTCTGAGAAGTATTTATGAACCGGAATTAAGACCATTTCATTCCCAAAAAGCTTATCATACTTATCATTTGAAAAATTGAATTTCATCCATTCATTGCCACAATAATATGGATCCTTAAAGAATTCAAAGCCGTCTGACCAATAATACTCTTTGTTGTATAACTGAGAATTTTCATTAGGTTCTGCGGCCCACCTTCCCATAAGATCAATACTTGAATTTTCAAAGATATCAATGAACTTTTTATATTGTTTGTTTTTAACAATGTATCCATTTATTTGAATCCACATGCTTTTTTGTGGCATTTGATAGTTCTGCATTCCTAAGAGTTTTTCTTCTTCCCAAGAATACCATCCATTAAGCAGTAAATAATCATTGTTTTTGTATTCCATTTTAATCAACTTTTCCACACTAGGAAAATCGTTAAAATTATCAAGCCACGAAAGATGTCCTACTGCAGGTAAAGAATAAATTGAGTTATGTATTTTTTTGACTTTAGAATTCTGCGATGCAATAATTTTAATGGTGGGATCTATATTTCTTATATATGGTTCAAAACTTCCTAAACACTTTATTTTCTTCTTTTCACCTGATTCCCCTGAGTATACTTTCAAATCATAATTATCCGCCACCTGGGCTGCTAACTCATACAAAGCTATCCACTGATACTTCTTACCAATTCGTTCCCGCGATAGACTGTTATATCTTCCGCTTCCAATATGTCTATCATATTCTCCATGTTTTTCAACATCATACCCTAATTGAAATATTCGTTTTATAGCAATATTTTTTAAATCGTTATAGTCCAGCCCATCCCAATTAGAAAAATAACTTTGAAAGGTATAACGTCCAAAATCCCCATATCCACCTGGTTGTCCTTTTCGATCATATTCCACTTGCATTGAACTGATTATTGCATTTTGGCTCCAATAATAATCCTTAAAATCTGGGGCACGATAGTCAAACTCGTATTTTTTTATTTCTTCATCGCTAGGGACTTCTGGCATGCTTGACTTGTAGGGAGGCTGAACATCAAGTGCTTTTAACTCCTCGCTATCAACCTTATACTTAGCATAATTAACTATATTTTTTGCATAGTCCCGTAGTAATATATTAGGATAAACATTCTCACTCTTAAATATTTGATTGTAAACAAATCGAGCAAGTTTTTCTATTTGCATATCTGATGGTTCGTTAACTATACACCCAAAGCACACAGCATACAATCTTTCGATAACATACGGATCATCAACATCTTTAAATTTATCCATCACAGCCAACAGAACATCTATTTTACCACTCAATAAGCATACGAGTGCTTTAGTCGTTTTATCTCTGAGAGATTTATTAGATGTAATTAAGAATGTTGCAAGCATGCTCGCACCCAGACGAACAGTATCATCTAATACATTTGTTTTATCAATATGCACGAAACACCATTCTAACAATCTGTTTATTGGAGAACCTTCCTCATAATACAGCTGATCCAACAAGGGGATAAAAATAGAATCTCTATCGGGCATATCAAAACTTAAAATATATTTAATTGTCTTTTCTGCATTTAAGTCATGTCCAATTTTTACAGACATAAATATTAGCTCTTCAAAGAAAGTCTCAAATCCAATATTAGTCCTTAAAACTACTTTATTAATATAATCAAACACTTTCTTTTCTAACTTGGTATTTTTTCTCCATTTTAGAGATCTGCAAAATGACTTTATTATGTTACTATTGTTTTGTTCATAAATTTCAAACAATTCATATTTTGATGATTCTGGCAATACTATAGCAAGTGCTTCTAAAACATCTCCATATCGTATGAGATTTGAATATTTTTCTTTGAAAATAGCAATCCCTTTTTCATTCAAATCATTAGCAATCATCTCTGCGTACAGATAATCCTCTAGTTTCTCATATGTTACAAACACATATTCGTTTCCATCGTAACCTACGTTTTGCGTCAACACTCCATTAGAAATCAACTCATCTAATAAAGAATTATGTATATTATACTTTTTCTCAACTTCTATTACCAACTCACAAGCGTCATTCAAAGGGATAAAATTGTTTTTTAGATTATGGTAATATTTATATTCAACAATTCTATGAATAACTTTTTCAACCATATTCATACGAATACTATAATTACATTTTGCAGCTACTTTCCTATTCACTGCCACTAAAAAGTTTTTGTAAATGTCAGTAAAATTAATTTGTGATAAATTAATCGTACAATTCCTAAATCCTTCGCAAAACAACCTTAAAAACAATGGGTTTCTAAATTCAGGTTCCGATAAAGGTACCTCCATACAGTTAATTCCATACGAATCAAAATATTTTTTTACAGCATGATGCTCTACAGTTGAGAATCCATTGTGTTTTACAAGAACAAATTTTTCTTTCAATGACGACTTATCTGCGAAAAGATTATCAACGTATTCCGTTCTTATAGAAGCAACAAGCCCTAACCAAGAATATTTTTTTATCATTTCAACAATTCCCGCTAAATGCTCATTCCAAATATTTTTGCCATTACCTTCATTTAATGCATCAATAAAAAATATAATTTTAGACTGTTCCTTCGCTCCCAATGCGTTTAAATCTTCTAATAGTTCTTCAAAACTGCATGATAAATCAAGAATGCTTATCATTTCTTTAGTAGGGTTGTCATTTTTGAAATGTTGTCCAAGGAAAAACAAAGATTTTTTCCCTTGCAAAATTCTTTGATTAATTATATCCGCAAGTAGATGTGATTTACCTATACCACCTTCGCCATGGATTAATACAAACGAATTATTTAGCGTTTGAATTTCATTTGAGTTTAAATATTCAATATAATCTTCAAGCGCCCTATATGCTGAATCTAGAAGATATAAGTTATTATCGACTGCATTATTGCTGGTTTTTGATAGTTCTTCAAGATAGTGTTTCTTTTTAGCTTCTAACTGAACAAAAATTTCTTTGGCATTCTCTTCTATTTGCAAAACATTCAGTTCTCCCACAGTACAGTTAGATACAAACTCTTTAACTATATCGGATATGTCAGTTATATATTCTTTAATCTCAACAAGCTTTAATTTATTTAGTTTAATTAATACAGCATCTGACTTTTCCTTAAAGTAATCATAGAACTTTGTATTTCTGCCTAACGCATCAAATATGCGATTTATCTCCAGTTCAATATTCAAATCTGGTAAATATCTGTCACCTAAATTTTTAATTTGTACTGTATTTTGATTAACAAACCAATCATCGTTGAGCGTTATTGTTGGTTTTATTTTAGTTGAACATCTAAGAGGAGCAACTTCATTAGCTATATATTTTAATATTTCATAAACACATTCATGTTTTCCGTCAGGATAAAGAATTGACTTTGTGAAATACTTTTCTTCCAATTCTATTCTACGATCTTTTATATGCAATTCTTCACAAGGCAAAATCGCATAATTGGTCATCCCAGAGGTAGACACGTTACACAAAGAATCTAAATATCTATCTTTTATTAGACTACACCCTAAAAACAGCATATCTTTACTGATAAATATTTGTTTTAAGGCATTCTCCAACTCTTTGTTATCATAAGCTTTTTCATACTGTTCCTTAGTAAGAATGATAGATTCTATTGGTTCACTAATATCACCATGAATTTTATATAGTAATAGCTCATCTTTTCTCAGTGCCCCATTTAACGCCTCAAAATGCCCTGGATGTGCAACTGTAATATTTTTTTCGTATATTGCATAATTTTTCTCAATAACTTTATCGTAGTTTGTTGTAATTAATAAACCTTTTGTAAATATAGCAGGTAATAAAGATACAGCTTTATCTGAAAACTTCGAAGACTCTACATCTATATGTTTATCGCCAAAAACATTCTTCATGTGTTGAGAAAAAGACATTTTGCCAATATTTTTATATAAAAAATCCGCCTTATCTTCAAAATTCAATTCATTAAATTCTTCTATATCACGATCGTTAATATACTCCTTATAAGTTAAATTCAAGAAATTATTCCATGACGGATATACGCCATCAAACAACATAGACAATCCTGCCCCTATAAAAGGAACAACTTTATCAGTTACTATTTTATCTATCAACTCGCTCAAATTGTTTTGATTATATGGAGCATTATATTTCATTATATCATCAAAATTCATAATCACTTACCCCTTCTCTATGAATTTTATATCTACAATTTTTTATTTAATTTTACCATAAATCTATACAAAACACAATATAAACGATCTTTTTAATATTAACATATCGAAAATCTTGTTTTTATCTGGTTATTTTATCCCTCAATTATACTGGCCATTTATTATATCTCCATACTCTGTCTCTCGCCCTTTAACAGCCGTCTTATTTGCGAGTTAATGTCTTGGATGGTGTAACTACCCTACCCGAGAGAGTTTGGCCTTACAACCCCTTTAGCAGCCTTTGTAACTCGGCCCCAAAATCGATTTTAAAGAGCGAGGGCGTACTCTTACGAGCACGCCCTTGAATGTTTTTGATTTTATTCCATTATGCCGACCATTTTATTTATATCTCCGTCCGAGTCTGCGATGATGATATTAGTTTTACTTGGCGAATTGTAACCAAACCCCTCAATATAAGCTTTAGTTTTCTCTTCTATAATTTCCTTCCGTATTTTTGTTTCCTCGTCTGTGAGGTAGCAGGTATCTTTTGCCATAATCTCGACAGTTTGATTTATTGGTTCTTCTGGGTTCTTTTCCCATTTCGCATAGAGGACATCAGGCTTTGTGAATTTAAATGTTGTTACCTGATTCTGCTTTGTTCGGGGATCGGTGAACCATCCTTTGAATGTATATCCGTATTTTGTTGGGACATAACTTTCAAGGCTAATGCTCTCGCCATACATCTTGGTTATTGGCCTGATAAAGCTTCCGCCGTCCGATGCGAAAATTAAGGTTACATTTCCGAAGAACCCGATTTCGCTATCGTATATTAGTTCATTCCGATACCATTGCCAAGGTGCCGCCGATGCCGTTTGTGTCAGCAGTATGGTTACTGCCATTGCCGTACATATTATTTCCTTTTTCACAAGTTTTGCTCCTTTCATTCATCGTATATGTCATCGTCATTTTCGAAGCATGCCATAACAAATCTCGCTCCAAGCTTGAAGCCTTTTATAAAAGTTTGACATTCTGTGGTCTGTATCATCTCGTCATAGCAAGCCTTGTATTTTTCAAGCAGTTCTTTTTCTTGCTCATTCAAGGATTCAAGCAGTTTTTCTTCATTCTTAGTAAGCATCCTGAAGGCCTTATCAAATCGCCTTTGTCTTTGAAATGGTCTTTCGGCAGGATTGATGTTTCCATACCAGAATTCCTCAAGTATTTGCATTATTTCCCCTCCTCACACAAAGAGAGCGACTCAAATTCCGGCATATCCGAAATCGAGTCGCCCTCTTTTATCATTTTTATTGTTGTTTTAATTGCTTCTCTTACATAAAACTCTCGCAGTTGCTCTCGAATGTTTGTTGGCTTGACTCCTTGCTTAGCAAGTTCATACGCCGCCATAAATACATCGCTTTCAATGTTGTACTTCTCGCCATACATAATACTTTCAAATGTGTACTTCGCCATCCGTGTCACCTCCTTTGGCAACACAAACACTACCACAGAAAGATACGGAAGTCAACGAAGGAATATTTTCTGTATGAATTGCCGAAAATGCAGCCAATCGGCTGCATTTTTTGACAAAACTATTGATTTGTATAGCCTTTTATGTTATAATTGCTTTTATGGAGGTAGATAACATGAACTCCGTTGGAAAATATATTTATGACATTCGCAATAAACAGCAAATTTCAATAAGATACTTAGCAAAGCTTACTGGTATAAGTCACAGCGAAATTAATAAGATTGAAAAAGGTGAACGTGCAATGCCTTCACCGATACATCTAAAAACAATTGCTGATGTACTTGGAATTAATCAAATTGAATTGTTTAAAATCGCAGGATATATCGATAATGATGTTTTTTCTTTGCCAAAAGAAGAAAACACAACATCATCTAATCAAAATATTGTAAAGGAATCAAAAGCTATGAGTAAAAAAAATATTAAAGTAGCCAGCTTATTTGCAGGAATTGGCGGTATATGCTATGGATTCAAACAAGCAGGCGCAGATATTATCTGGGCAAACGAAATAGATAAAGATGCCTGTAAAACATATAGACATAATTTCGGCGGAGACTATCTTGTCGAAGGCGATATAAAAGAGGTTGATCCTAACGACATCCCTGATATTGACATCTTAAACGGCGGATTTCCTTGCCAGGCATTTTCTGTTGCAGGTTACAGAAAGGGATTTGATGATGAACGCGGAAATCTATTCTTTGAAATAACCCGTATTCTGGAAGTTAAACGTCCAAGAGCTGTTTTATTAGAAAATGTTAAAAACTTAGAAGGCCATGATAAAGGAAACACATTCAGAGTAATCAAAGAACAACTTGAACTTCTTGGCTATCATGTTCATCATAAAGTATTGAACACCATGGAATACGGAGATGTACCTCAAAATCGAGAAAGAATTTACATAGTTGGTTTTCTATCTGAAGAGGCGTATAAGAAATTTAGATATCCAGATCCAATTGATTTGACTAAAAATATACACGATATAATCGATGTGACACACAAAAAGCCTATTGGTCTCTATTACGAAAACTCTAAGTATTATCCCGAGCTCAAAAAGACTATGACCAAAAAAGATACAGTATATCAGTGGAGACGCGTATATTGCAGAGAAAACAAGAGCAATGTATGTCCCACTCTTACAGCTAATATGGGAACTGGTGGTCACAATGTTCCGCTGATACTTGATAATTACGGAATTAGAAAACTAACGCCGGAAGAATGTGTCGGGTTCCAGGGATTCCCGGATACCTTTTCGTTCCCTGATGACATCAGCAATGCTAGCAAATACAAACAAGCGGGTAATTCTGTTTCAGTTCCCGTTATTAAACGAATTGCTGAAAACATGATAAAAGCGATGGAATAACTTATAAACCCGAAAAAAGAGCAAGCAGATTTCAAACATGAACTGCACCATATTGTGCGGACAGCACAAAAAGAACCACTATGGTAATTAATATTAAATTTTAAGCAACATACTGACATCGCATTTCTTGTGGTGTCAGTTTTGTTTTTAGTTGTATTCTTTCATTGTTGTAAAAATGTATGTACTCATCTATGAGATTGCGGGCTTCCTTGTAGGTTTGCAGCTTAGTTCGATAAATGCACTCTGTTTTGAGGATGGAAAAGAAATTTTCTGCTAAAGCATTATCGTACGGATTACCTTTTCTTGACATAGACGGAGTAATGTTGTATGATTTAGTTAGCTTAAAGTACGCATGTGAAGTATACTGAAAGCCTTGGTCACTGTGGAGTTGCAGCTCTGCGGTGACCTTTTCTCTTTTCTTGGCTTCTCTAATTGTAGAAAGTACAAGGTTAATATTTTGCTCCGTTCCAGTTTTGTAAGCAACTATACTATTATCAAATAAATCTCTGATGACAGATAAATACAATGTTCCTTGATTTGTTTTGATATATGAAATATCTGTAACCCATTTCTGATTTGGTTTTTCAGCCTTAAAATCTCTGTTTAACAAATTGGGATAACGATGTAAATATTCTCCGTAATTACGATACTTCTTTCTTCTAACAGCAGATAGAAGATTGTATTTCTGCATTACACGAAGTATTGTTTTGGGATTGTGATATATTCCTTGTCTTTCAAGCCATATATGCACTCTGCGATATCCGTAAGTTTTGCCACATTTATCCTGACATTCTTTAATCTTTTCTGCTAATGGTAAATCCTTGGCGGGGATATCCATCCGAGATACATAACCATAATATCCACTTCTTGATACTTTGAAAAACCTACACATTTCACTAATTGAATACTTGTCCTTGTGTCGGTAAATCACCATAAATTTTACGCTTGTCCTCACTTCCTTTCTGTGAGCGAGAGAAAATCCCGCATCAATTCATTTTCCATTTCTAACGACTTGATTTTTGCTTCTTTTCTTGCGAGTATATATTTTAGCTCTACTACCTTATCTTGTTCGCTTACAACAAAATTTTTGGGTGGTCTGCCTCTTTGCTTTAATGCAATTCCGGCTGCGAGTTTTCGCTGGTTCCTATTTTCACGATGAATGAAATTTCTTACTTGAGCATGTGTAAACCCAAGTTTCTTGCCTATTTCATTCAAATTTAAACCTTTATTTCGTAATTCGTATATTTCATTTTTATATTGACTAATATGTCTATACTCTCTTGGCATAAAAATTCCCCCTATGGTTTTATTTTACCATAGGGGGTGCCTTTTTTCTATTGTCCGTTTTTACCGGACTTGTTCAAACAAATCTGCTTGCCTTTTTATTTTCTTAATTTTATCTGTTTAATTAGTTGCTGTTCTTTTCCGCCGGGCAACGGGTATAAAAACTCATTGAGTACATCAGGTAATTCATCAATAAATCTCCCTCCAGTCATATGTCCCATAACATATTCCTGCAAATTAGATATAAAATACGCAAAAGCGAGAGATTCCGGCATGCTGTATAGACTGTAATATGGCTCTTCAATATTGGCACTTTGTCCAGTTTGCCACAACTTCACAAATACATCATCAGATAATACTATGTGATTAACGCAATTAAACAATTTGTTAGAACACACTTGATTAAAAAATTGTTTTTTTAAGATACCATTATAATTAATTTCATTAAGTGCTTCACATATCGTTTCGTCAGAAAGAGTACAGTTGTAAGAAAAAACACCATTAAATATAGCTTTTTCAGAATCTCCACATATCACATTTGCATTATAGTTTGAGGTTCTTACAAATTGTTTTAGCTTAGTTGCATTAGTTATTTTGCTTTTGACCTCAATTATTCCAATTACACTCTCTGGAGGCAAAATCACAAAATCACCTTCAGAAAATAAAGTTGGATATGTATTTTGGTAAACAATTATATCTATTTGCTTAGTTATACTGTCCTTGCTTTTTACAAAACCAGTACCTACAGATGCATAACTTGGAAGCACTCGTTTAAGATAATTCATTAAAATAATTTCTTTATATCTACCGTCTTCTCCCCAATGATGTCCATCAATGAGGTTTCTTACTCTTTTCTCATAGGCTTTAAATTCTGCTGCAACAGACTTTTGATACTCAACATAATTTGGCATTATGAATTACTCCTCTGATTCAGACTTTTCTTTATAAAACTCTTCGTAGGTTCCTATCTCTGAAAAATCAATAGAATAAACCAATTCACCATGTTTAGTAAATATTACACTGTCTATGCCAAACTTTTCAAGCATTTCATATGTTACTAACGTTCCCTCAGGTAATTCAAATACATTTCGAAGCAACCATTTTCCAAGTATCTTATTAGGATTGCTCATTATCGACTTACCAATAAGCGGATTATTTTTATCTGCTTCCTGACATACTTTCGCCGGAATTTCGGTTCCGTCAGGCAATCTAAGGTTGAACACAGTATCTCTAGGCGGGAAGAAATCAGGAGCCTTTTCTCTGTCTTCTTTAAGATAAGGAATATAAATTTCATTGGGATCACGTTTTCTTCCACCAGCATTCCACTGATTCAGACCGCTTTTCTCAGGTACATACTTTTCATCTTTTTTAGTAGCATAAAGACGCAAACAAATTTGCGGTAACTTAGGAGTATCAGCCGGTATAATAATGTCTTTATCCGTATCATCAATTTCAATTCCGTCTTTTCCATACATTAAATTCATCAAGAAACTATATGGATCATCCATAATTTCAACATCAAAAGAATCAAGCAATTCCATATCTTTAAAAATCATATACAAGGTATTCTTTGAAGTGCTGAAATGATATGTGTGCTTTCCGTCTGTAAAATATGTATTATTTACATTTCCTCTGTTAGGTATCAAAGATAAATTATCGATATCGATATAGTCAAACGCATGCTCCAATATCTGCATAGCCCCAGGAACTCTTTTAACTATATGATAAATCATCATGTCGATACCGTTCAGATTTTTAGTTACACGGATTCTTTCATTTCTGTATTCAGCTATGGTTTTTACCAAATCCATTCCCGTAAGTCCGGCAAAAGTTTCTCTCAATTTGCCGAATTCAGCAACTTTTTGGTCATCTTGTCCCATCCAAGTTTTAAGTCCTATTCCGATACGGTCTTTTTTTGCATCAGCAGAGCAATCCATTCTTGCAAGATTTTCAGCATTCAAGTATTTACAAAATATATTCTCATGCGCTCTGTACGGTAAATACGGACAGTCGCTTTCAGAAAAAAGCAATGTAAGGTTACCGATAATTGCAAGCATCTTTTTATAGTTATTCTGTTGATTTACAGGTTGATTTTCATAAAACATTCGCTTTCCCTCCTATAACTTCAATTCAGATAATTGATGCATGTCTTTACCTTGAACATAATAATTATCTGCATCCATAAGTGTTCTTTCATTTAACAACGAACCTTTAGGCAATATGTACTTGTTATTTATGATATATACAAGTTCGTCATAAGTTATATATCCCATATAATCATATGTCCAATTTTTTTCCAAAAAAACTTCTCTTAAAAAGTCCTTTTCAGCCTCTTCAGAATATAGCAATTTGTGATTTTTCATTATCTGTTCACTGTTTGGGTGTACTCTTACTAAAGCCACATAATCATATTTATAAATGCTTTTGTCTATGTTAGGAATATACCATCCTTTTTCATTCCAATCTTTTTGTTCCAAAAGAAGCAACTGTCCGTAATCTTTTGTTGATTTTATGGCAATTTCTGTTCCTTTCACGGTTAGATCAACACTATCCCATATACCTTTACCCTCGACAGAAAAATCCGGATATACACTAGTATCAAATTGATGAAAATAATTACATGCACCGCATTCTGCTATTTTCCCCTGAAAAGTATTAGCGAAAATCTGTCCGTTAGTTCTTTCAATAGTTCCTCCGCTTCTGCAATTACGTTGATATGCTTCCGGAGAATATGCCATTTTGTAAGAAAATTCAAAAACCTCTTCGACTGTTTTCTTTTTTAAGGCTGGTGATTTATCAAACGGTATTTTAACAGAAAATCTGTAAGAGTTTCCTTGCTTTTTTAAATATTCAAATTTGTCTTTATAATTTGTATTTTCAGTTTGATTTTTTATTATGCACATGCAGTTCACCCTCTTTGGTTAATCGTTTTTAATATTGTTTCAACACATTATTTCTTGTAATTTTTACGGTAACGGTAACCCATATCCCATAGACGCTTTCTTAAGATACATTCAATTTTTGTGTCATTGGCTCTTATATCCTGCATATTCTTTCGTCTTTGTTCAGGAGTAAGATTATCCATATTGACCTGCCTTTACAAACAACTTATTTCATGAAAACAACTTCGAAACCAGTGTCAAAAGCTGTCCTGTTAATCTTTTTATATCGTTACACGCTACAACTCTGCGGTAAATTTGTTTAAGCTCATCATAGCATGCCGACTCATCATTTTCGTCCAAAGCAACAGCAATTACTTCAATACCTTTTTTATGAATTCTATTTGCAGTATTCTGCGTATCCTTTGTTGATACAGGCGGTGCATATTCGCTTTCGCCTACAACATGATACGGAACACCGTCAGATATTACAATAATGACTTTATTTTCGGCTGATGTATTCTCTTGCAAATATCTCTCTGCCCACATAAGCGACAAACCTTCTCTTGTTCCGTTGTCTGCGTCAAGAAGCATAATATTATACTTGTCATTAGGTTTATAATTAAAATCAATTAAAATATTATGTTCTACAAGCGGTTCATCAAATATCGCTCTGTGTTCAACTATTGCATGTTCTATATTATTTTTTGCTAATACCTCATGTAAGATGACAGAAGAAACCATTGCTCCGTCACGGCGGTTTCCTTCCATAGACCCGGATCCGTCTATTAAAAACAGAATTGCAATATCCGGAACATCGACTCCTTGTACATTTCTGTACCAATACCTTTTCTTCGTGTCGCCA